>JAEOTI010000375.1 GCA_016839955.1 Candidatus Hodarchaeota archaeon
AATCTCTTGGAAGTTATTGGAGTGCTTACTTACGATATTGTCAATCAGCTGAATCAAAGATTCCAGATCTTCACTTTGGTTGATAACTTGTAAATATAGACCATTCCAGGTTTGTTCAGCCGCCTCTGCTTCGATTGCAGCAAGAACTGATCGATAATGAGGAAAAACGAAACTATCATGACTTTCCTGCTTGAATAACTCGGGAAATTGTGATTTTGCTTTAAGAAAAATCGATTTTAATTCCTCTGAATAACCAAATACTAACTTATTATTTTCTGATACCTCATAATATATTCCTGCATCTGCAAGAAGTCCCAAAACTAAAAGGTAATCATCAACTGGAGTTATTTTTTTTCCTATTGTTTCCGTAACTTCTCTCACAAGAAAAACAGTAGGTAGATAGCATTCTCCATTACGGCAGGGATTGTACGCGATAACTTTCTGAGGAAATCCTGTTTCAGATGAAACATGGTGATCTATAGCAAATGGATGATGAATCAACGATGCAGTGGATCTGTAATTCGGTGTATTGTCATAAGCAAGGTCTAAGAACACTCCCAGATCATAGTTGTTCTCAGGAAGACTTTCCCAGTCAATATTCCAAGTTACTTCATGACGAAAGCAGTTGTCAATTTCAGTATCAAATAGCTCATACAAGCTAATATCAAGTAAACAAGCTGCTGTTAATCCATCTAGATCATTATCCGCTGCTAAGACTAGTGAAGAAGACTGATTTGAGATTAAGGGCTTCAATTTTGAAATGAAAGTATTTAAATCAACAAACATAGGTACTTCTTCCATACAAAAAAAACCTAGAAAGTAATTATTGTATATCCTTTCTCAATATACTTCTGCATCCCTGGGTGCCCTTTCATTTCAGCACATATGGTTAGATCTTGATTTTCAGCGGCCTTTAAAGCTTGAGTTTTAGCTGCGCACGCTTTACAAACACAATCGATTAGTTTTGCATCTTTGATTTTTTGGTAGAGTGTAGAGTGGGGAGCCGCGTTAGTTGAAATTAGTTTGGTAGCAGATCCTTCAATAATGACTTTTACCTCATGTCCTTTTTCATGGAGATCTAGCGCATTCAGCAGAACATGAACAAAACACATAGGATCTCCATTAAACGCAAAAATGGCAAGTTTCAATCTTTTTCACCTAATAATTTGTCTAAAATTCCCATTTCTTATAATCTAAACTAAAAATAAATTATTCTTTAGTCAGAGTTTTTAATATCTGTTCTATGTACTTAAGAGCGAATTTTGCTCTTTCCAAAGCAGGTTTTGCTGAATCTTTAAAAAAAGAGACGTCTATTTCTTCTTCAAATCCATATCCTGCCATTGCACGTTGATCGTTTAAAAAAATTAGAATATCAGCAATCTTCTCGATTTTATCTCGTAAGTGAATTGAAAGAGATTCTTCATTCTTCAATTGAATAAATTCGTCAGACACATCGTGGACTCGCTTGAAAATCAAACCTTTCAAAAGTAAGAGAGCTTTTATTCCCTGTTCAACGGCCATTTGTGAAGAATATATGACATCATCCCAACGTTTATCCTCAAGAGCCCTTTCTGCACCTTGCAACCATCTTTGAGCACGAAGAAAAGCTAATTTAGGTTTTTTATTGTCCATCTTTTACAACTCTCTCAAAAGTTCTCCAATATCGATTTCCACGAATGTTTTCCACGCGTAGAAGATTTTTTTCTTCGATTGATGTGGATATTATCTCATGAAATTTCTCGTAAGATTTTTTTTCATTAAATAATACAACACCGGTTCTAATTACCTCGGGAAACAAATTATGAAATTTATCTAAATCTTCCATTGAATAAGGGAGATGTTGCACACGAAAATCAAGATCATTTTCTCTTAATATATTATATTCAACAGTTTGACGAAAAAGACGACGACAAATCACAAACTGATCAAATATTGATGGAAAATTCAAACTGCTTGAAAAAAGTAAGAATAAATCAATGTCACTTGATGAATCATATGTTCCTTCGGCAAGAGAACCAAAAAGGATGATTGATGCTATTCTATTAGGAAATTCCGATTTTAAAATACTCAAATACCTAGCTAATCCTATGCGAAGGAGAAAAGGTGCTAATATTTCCTCAAAGATTGACTCACCCTGTTCATAAATAACCAATGCGGGTTGAAGAGCTTTAATAAAAACTACTCCCTTCTCAGAGAGTGTGTACGAACTTCTTTTTTTATCAACTAATCCTTGTTCTTGAAGAAATGTTAGTTTTTTAGATAGAGTCTTGGGATTAGGGACAACATTTTGCAATTGAGAAAATTTAACTATTCCATGTTCATTCAGGTATCTTAAGGTGTTTATTATATGAAAATCAAACAATTTCTTTTCCCTTTTAATGTACATTAATATAGTAATACTATCTTATTATATATGCTTTTAGAAAAATATCACTTAAAGGAAAATTACTCCTTTGATTTTCTTCTTTTTCAAGATGTAACGTCGTAAAAGGTTAATTTGACGGCGTTAAGTTTGGTTGATTATATCACTAATCTTTTTCTTAAGATCTGGAATCCTATTATTGATAACATCCCAAACTATTTCCATATCAACTCCAAAATAAGCATGAATGAGGATATCTCTAAGACCTGCTATCTTTTTCCAATCAATTTCAGAGTTTTTTTCCTTTAACTTCTCTGGGAGATTTTTAATTGCTTCTCCAATAATTTCTAGATTTCTTATTACTCCATCTTGTATTAATTCGTTTTCATTGAACATTTTAAAGGTTAAACCTGACAATATTTTTCAATTTTCTTTATCGCGTTCAATATATCTTCCAAGAAGACCCTAGAGTCCCGAGGCATAAATTAAGCTCCTAATAATGTTTTGTCTCCATTCAGGTCTTATTGCGGGCGCAGTAACAAGATCTATAGAACTTTGAAATAAATCTTCAAGGAAAAATTTTAGGTTCATATAATTATCAAAATTCTTCTTACCTTTTTCAAATTCGACAAAAAAATCAATATCACTTTGCGGATCCTCGTCATTTCGGGCATAAGAGCCGAATAAACCAAGTTTAAGAACACCTAAGTTTCTTAAAGTGTCAATATTCTTCTCTATCTTTCCTAAAATAATTTCTTGATTAAGCACACACATTCCCATCTTAAGAAATTCATTTTCATTCTTATAAATGGTCACATACTGTTAAACTGAAAAGGAACTTCATCCTCCACCAAAAGTTTGGATCATTCGCTGAACTTCACGGACTCGTTCTTTGACATACTGAAAGACTTCATCAACCTCAGATTCTTTCTCAAGCATTTTTTTACTTTTCATGCGGAGATTAACAGCTCGATCATAATTCTCGCGTGATTTTATGGCAAGAAAGGTTAATCCTCGTTGCTCTGCAATCTTCCGCGCTTCTTCAAATTTTTCCAATGCTTCATCATGTTTTAAGCGAGCAATTGCTAATAATCCTTGTAATTGAAGAACTTGACAAAGTATTGGAATTTGAGATTCATCTTGAGCCATAGTATGAATTAGATCTAATCGTTCTTCTGCTTCTTGAAGATTTTTCTCCTCTAAAGAAGCCATGTATTCACCAATATTCACTTCTGCTAGACCTAATGAAGCATTAATCCAAATCTTCAAAAGACCTAATTTCTCATTCTCTGTAATGGCTAATGCCTTCATATATGCTGATTTAGCATTACCTAAATTCCCCTTTCCTTTCCCTGGGGACTCAAGGTACCCACGTACATAAAAAATCTCTGCAGCAAATAGATCAGATTGAATTCGATTATTTAATGATTCTGCTTTTGATAGTAGCTCTTCTGCTTGTTGATAATATCCTCGATCGGTGAAAACACCAGTTAAAAGTAGTAAAGAATGCCAATAAACTTCATCTTCAATACCTATCTCTTGATGGATTTCGATTGCTTGGTTTATTGTTTCTGTTGCTTTTCGAAGATCTCCATCAAGCCAATATAATTCACCGAGATTCGATTGGACAACACCAATACCACGTTTAAGACCAATTTCCTTGTAAAGATCATAGGACTGTTGAAGAAATTCTATTGATTTTTCAAAATCTCCTCTAGCTTTAAATATTTCAGATATATTATTCAATAATGTCGCTTGAAGATGCTTATCTCCAAGTTCTTTACACAACAGAAGTGAGCGACGATAATTTTCATAAGCAAGGTCATATCGGCCTCGTTTCGCAAAAATTTCCGCCATATTGTTAAGAATTTTCGCAGATTCTTCTTTATCTTCAAATTCAACAGCTGCTGAAAGTGCTTCATCATAAATTTCTGTAGCAGTCTCTAATTCTCCTCTATAAGTATGAACAATTGCAATATTGTTTAGACCTGCACAAATAGCTTTCTTAAAACCAATTTTCCTCGCCAGATCAAGACTTGTTGAGAAAAGATCTAAAGCAGTCTCAAAATTACCTCTTTCTAGATATACAATACCTTCTACCCTCATTGCCTCAACAAATGTTCGTGAAGGTTTCTTGGCTTTTCTTTGAGCAGTTTTAAGATGAAGTAAACTTATTTCAAACTCACCACGAAATACAGTGCTTTTTCCGAGTAACAAAAAGACTTTTGCTAATATTTCGTCGTCTAACACTTCGTTGTCATTGATAAAACCTTCCAATAGGTCTCTTGCTTCCAGATATTCTCCCTTTGCTATTAATAATTCGCCCTGTTCAACAATCTTAGCGAATTCTTCCGATTCCATAAGATATTACTCCAAAATAACGAGCTGTAGTTAATACTATTGAATCGATTAAAATAAAATTGTTTTACTGATTTAAATACATTTTGGATTAAAACCTAGCAAAATGAGAACAGAAATATGAATGAACGTCAATCTATTCTCGATACGCTTGAGATCTTTTTCCAATCCGCCTACACCGTTCGCAAACAGCCACTGCAATTTTTTCTGGATGATAGGCACATCTTGTCACCGATATAAGAAACATGTCCTTCTTAGTTTGTTTTCAAAAGATCTTTCAAATAAAATTTAGTGATATGTGTTTATACACAAACTTGATGGATTTTGTTAGATTCGATAGCTTCCTTAATTTCTAAGGCTATTCTTCGTCCCATCCACATTTCATGTCCAAATTGCAAATATGAGTAAGGAGAGTTAGGGATGAAAATATTTGTCCCAGCAACAATGCGACCTGAGAATTCAAAAGTCCAAATGTTTAAGTCGGAATCAACAATGGCTTCTAAACAAAACGGTCCAACCATTTCCGCACCAAGTTTCGTTTTTACCGCTTTACAAAAATCTTCACCCATTGTGAGAAAATCCTCAAGTAATGATTCTCGAAGAATGGTAGGGATGTTCCCAACTATTGTGAAACCTGGTGTTTCATCAAAATTTAACTTAGCATCGATAGAAGACTCGTAACGAATATCGGTTCCGAATATCTCTAAACGATCTCTCATTAATGAATGAAAATAGGTGGCATATACCTTTACACCTGAGATAAATTGCTGAATAAGGGCTGGTTCATCTGTAAGGTTCTGTTCCAATTCCTTTTCGTCTTTTGCAACGAAAAAGTCTTTTCCACCTTTCGCTCCATGATATTTTACAATGCAGGGGAAATTAGCATTCTGAGGATCGAATGTTTCTGAAGGAACTAACAGATTTGCTTCTAACATTAATTCTGATTTCAATTTTCTATTTGATTCCCATTGGAGAAGTTTTCGTGTTCCAAACATCCTTAAGGGTGCTGAGAGGAACTCCTCAAGAGGAAGGTAGGAAACGAAAGAACCATGTGGAATAAGAATAACATTGTCCGTATAGACTTCTAAAAGTTCATGATAACCTTTTTTTAACATAATGGTCTGATCAGCAGCATTAAAAACATCATAAACCTTACGTCGTTTCTCACTTGGACAATAAAGAACCGTTTCAAAACCCTCTGCTCGTGCACCGGCTAATATGCCTAGGGCACTATGACTTGCTAAAGTACCAATCTGAAATCCCAATTTGTTCACTCCAAAAATTCTTCTGGTAAAATGAAATCAGGATTTTGTTGACAAAGAAGATCAATAATACCCTTTAAATCAAGGAAAACTTTGAAGTCTTTTGCTCGATTTACAAGATATGACCAATTAATCAATGAATCCTTTACAATTAGGACTTGTAGTACATCTTGTAAATCTATTGCAGAACGATCACTACGAGCTAGTTTTGTTAAGATAAAATCTTCTGGAGATAAAACTCGAATGTTTGGATTTCCTTCGACAGTTTGAATACGGCTAAGAATTTCATTATCCCAAGGAAAAGCATCACAGGGATTCAACCAAATTTCAGCCTCGTCTTTTAACTCTACGCAAAAAACTACAAAGACTTGATGGAAAAGCTTAGGTTTTTGTAATGTTTTTACTCCAAATACCTTTAATCTCTCAAGAAATTTTGCTATCCCATTATTGGATGAGAAACAAATAGCTACATCGATATCCAATGTTGTACGCGTAATTCCATATGCTGGT
>JAEOTI010000376.1 GCA_016839955.1 Candidatus Hodarchaeota archaeon
AGGGTCATAGGAAACTGAAAATGGTGTTAACGAATCAAATACGACTCTAAGGGGTTTTGGCATTTTCTTCACAGTATTAAAAATATTAAATAACAAAGAATCGACATCAGTTAAATCTAACGACTCTTTTTGTTGATGAAATGCATCTAGTAACATTAATTGACCAGAATCAAGATAAGGATCAGGTAAAAATCCATAACTATGCATTCCTCCAATTACTTGGGATGGTGGATTGTCTGCAGAAATATACACAACTGCTTCTTTGCGTTTTAATCCTTCCATAGTAAACTCAAAAGCTAATGTACTCTTGCCCATCCCAGGATTTCCTCGAACAAGCCACGCAGAGCCATACGGTACTCCGCCCTGAATTAGTTCCTTAGTGGGTTCAAATATTAATTGGGGAGGAACTTCAGTTTCTTCTAATTTCAATGTTGGAATGTGATAAACTTCAATTCCTTTGTTAGTAATGGCCATACGTTGAGGAGTCGATTCATGATCAATATCCCGCATTTTATGAACAGTTAGATACCGCATTCGCTTCAAATCACGTTCTTCAACCTTTAAAACTATTGTACCATCAGCTATAATCTCTTCAATACCATAACCTGAAATTTGAGCTTTTGAGCTTGAGGGAATATCTGAAATGATTATTCCAACAGCTCCTGATTGCTGAATTAGTGTGGATAACTGGTAAGTTTTGTTTCTTTGTTGGGATTGGGTTGGAATTTTTTGAAGAAGGGCTGAAAAGGAATCAACTACAATTCGATCAGGTTTAAAATCAACTACTTCTTCCAAAATTTGATCAAAGTTTTCTTCTACAGAAATTTCCGTTAGAGATGTAAATAAAACTCTATAGAGGTCGGATCTAACAAATTTCGTACAATCCCAATCGAAACGTTTTGCAATTTGACGTAAACGTGCAGGAGTCTCTTCGAAAGAAATATGAAGACATTTTTCTCCTTTTGTGACTCCATTCAAAAGAAATTGTAGTGCAAAGATGGTTTTACCAGACCCTGATGCTCCAGATAGTAGAACTGTATGACCTCTTGGAATTCCGGAGTCGAATATACTATTCACTCCAGGAATATCAAATGTAATATATTCTCGACCGAACTCAGTTTCAGGTTTTCTACTTACAAGAGTAACCTCAGGACTTAGAATTTTAATTCCATGTGAAGATATTGAATAAGGAAATGGTTTCATATTTATCGATTGACCACGCATCTTTACTACTGATATGATACGCTGAGGGTCATCCTCATTTTCAACTAAACCTAAATCAATAATCCCATCCGCAACAGCAAATTCTGGTCCTTCCAAACCGAGTGTAGTGTCGTATTCTCCAACTAAGAAAGTGGTACATCTTGCACTGGATAAATTTAGTGATAAATCATAACAAAATCGTCGGAATGATCGGATATTTTCTGTTATATCACTTATTGCCTTGAAAGAATCAATGACAAGGATACTGGCTTCGTGTTGTTCAACTAACTTAATTAAATGTTCATTTAAATCTTCTAACGACCGTTCTCGTAAAAATTGTCCAATATCCTGAAAGATCAATCTCTCACCAAAGATTTCAATATTAAAAAATGAAAAATTTTGCATATATCTTAGAACTTTAACAGTTGGTTCAGAAAGTGTAGTTAGATAAAGACATTTCGTGTTGGGGTTGTCTTTACAATGATTGAATAATAATTGCTGTATTAAGATAGTTTTTCCAGCACCCGTCCTTCCTGATAAAACATTAAGCGAATTTGTTGGGATACCGCCTTCTAACACAGTATCTAAATTTGGAATTCCAGTTTTAAGTTGTTCTATTCCACTCATTTAATTTACTTCCATTAATTGTGATTTTAAGTCATTAATAACCAATTCAACTTTATTAACTAAAACAGATCCAGTTAAATCAATAAGCACTTCTAATAAGGTATCTAAAAATATCATTAATCCTTGACGAAAATCTGAATAATATATATCTTTTAGTTTCTCTTGAACCTCATTAGCTTGTGAATTTGAAATTAGTTTTTGTATAAATGGATATTCTCTCGCGGTTTCCTTCTCAGCAGTACGAATAATTACGTTAGTTGCATCCTGACCAATCAGAGATGTTAATTTAGTTTGGATGTTTTTATTAAGGGCCTGAAAAATATCCACAACTTCTGTATTAATATTCATCTTAATACTTCCGTATTTGTTAATTTAAAAGCTTCTCCATACAATTCAAATATTAAAATTACAATGACACCTTCCAGGTTACAGTAGATCGTTCAATTTTTTCAATAACGGGTTTTTCTAAATAAAAAGTTTTTAAGACTCCTTCTAAAAACTTAGTAAAGAGATTAGTTGAAGATTGTTGAGTTATTCCCTCTGCAGTCCAATCTTTTACAGTAATAAGAAGATATTGCCCCTTATGCACGAAATAAATTGATTTTGAAGACAATTGTCGTTGGATTGGTGCCCAATCACCCTTTAAATATTCTAACCACTTTCTTTGAAGTGAATTTGCACAATTTTTACCAAGTTGTATTGCTTTTCTTTCAAGATCAGACTGTTTATCAGGGTGTAGGTCAGATAATATGTTTTTTTCGAAAATCTCAGTTAAATTCTCTTCAAATAGCCTTTTTAACATTACATCGGGTAAAGAAAAGTATAGAGATTTGATAAAAGCAATATTGCTACTTGAATCTTCTATTGTAGTTAAATAAAAAGTTGCTACAGATGCAAATTCATTAAAATATGTAATAGCTTGACTAATCTTGACATTTAACGAAGAACGAATGGAACTATCACACTTATGGAAGAAAATAGACAACCTAGGCCTCCGTGTGTTTGTGTTGAGAATCATTCTCCAAATATCTCTAAGGTAATTCTTAGATTCCTCAAATTTC
>JAEOTI010000377.1 GCA_016839955.1 Candidatus Hodarchaeota archaeon
ATATCAAAATTAATTAAAAATAAAAATAAAAAAAAGGTGATGTTATTAAATGAACAAAGAAGAATGGATTGAATATCTTAAGAAAATTGCAGAAAAACTCAATTCTTATCCAGAATGTAAAGAATTCTTTGAAGGAATTGGGCCTGATGTAACATTTCAATATAAAGTTACTGATAAACCCGAATATAATTTTTACCAAGAATACACTGGTTCAAAGATGATTGTTTATCCCGGGAATATAGATAATCCTACGGTAACTCACATCATGGTGTTTGAGTTAATTCGAGGTACATTTGCTGGAACTGTTAATCCCGTAGAAGAAGTTCAAAAAGGTGTCTATAAAATTGAAGGAAATACTGCAAAATTGCTTAAGTCTGGAGGATTAATACCATATATTAAAAAAGCGCATTCAGAAATTTCATAAAAGAGGCGAAATCAAACAATGACCCAAACGATGGATGCATATAACTCTTTGAAGGAGATTGTTGGGAATGAAAATATTTCAATAGATCCCGCAATTTTATGGGGTTATTCAATAGATTCGAGCATTCAGGAGCCAAAGCTCCCAGATATGGTCATTCGACCGAATTCTGTACAGGAAGTTTCAAATATTTTAAAATATGCTAATAATGAGAAAATTCCTGTTATTCCGAGTGGAGGTCGTTCTTCAATTAGCGGTGCAGGGTATTCGCTTAAAGGTGGCGGAATAATTCTTGATCTAACTCGAATAAATAATGTTTTTATTTATGAAGATGAGGCAAATGTAGAAGTAGAAGGGGGATGTACTTTTAGTAAATTAGCATATAAACTTAAACAGAAAAATCTTACAATTGGATCTCCAGGACCTTTTTCGGCTTTTTCAGCAACAATAGGAGGAGGACTTTCTGTAAATACCTATGCTATGTATGGTGCAAATATATACGGAGTGCCAGCTGAATCTTTACTTTCAATAGAAGTGGTTTTACCTACGGGTCAGATTATTAATACGGGTTCAGCAGCCAATCCTAAAGGTAAACCAATATTTCGCTATTGTAATGGTCCTGATTTAGCAGGTCTATTTTTGGGATCTCACGGTACACTTGGAATCATTACAAAAGCCACTTTTCGTATCAGAAAGAGGCATCAAGAAGAATTATATTACGATCCTGTTTTTGATACTGTAGAGAAATGCACACAGTGTGCAATCGAATTAACTAACACTCGCTTTATTGGCACACTTATACAATTCCCCCCAATTATTTATAAACAGAGTGGTTTAGATATTCGTGCTAAAGGTGGAGGTATGTTAGTTGAGGTATTTGGAGATCCTGAAAATATTGAACATCGTAAAAATATTGTTGAGAGTATTATATCAAAATTCACGGATATGACAGTAGATACACCTGCTCCTCTTTTTAACGCTCGCGAATTTTCGATATATAGACATATGTGCTGTGTTAATGGTAGATGGGCAGAATTTTGTGGTTTCTTACCATTCGAAAAAGTTAGTGAATATATAAAAATTGCTGAAGATTTCATCGAAAAGAATAAAGATCTAATTAATAGAGCTTCTCTGTTTCCTCAGATAGGAGCGATTTATACTCTCAACTGTGTAAATACTTATACTTTATTTATGGCTTATGATGTCACCCCTGAAAATATTGAAGCCTCTAGCTCACTCAATAAAGATATAGCAGATATATTATTCAATTTAGGTGTATCACCATATTGGATTGGAAAACAGTATTCAAATGCATTCAATACTCGATTAAGCCCTAACTATGTTAATCTCTATCAAATGATCAAGGATCTATTAGACCCAAACGCAATTCTGAATCCGGGTATGTTTGAATTAGAGGAGGAAAAAAAGCAATGATTGAAGAAAAGTTAAAAAAACAGCTTGATATATGTATGGGTTGCGGTTATTGTCGTGATGCATACGGAGACGAAGGTTGGCTTGAAGGCCTTAAAACAAAACATATATGTCCTGTAAGAGAAGTTTTAGGATTCGACACCTACACTGCTAAAGGTCGAATATTACTTGGTAGAGCTTTATATGAGGGGCTTATGTCGTACACACCTACTGCAATTGATATTTTTTATCAATGCACCTTATGTGGCAATTGTGAAGCCCACTGCATTTCTCGTGGTCTACCCTATGTAGACCCTGACGTTAAAGTACGAGAAATCATTAAAAGTTTTAGAGAAATAATTGATAAGGGATTTCTGGGAGTTCCTGAAAAAATAAAAAATCTTCCTATTAGAGTTTCTGAATACGGCAATGTTTTTGGAGATGAAGCCCCAATTAGTTCTACTCCTTATTTAAAAGGAAATAGTGATTCAGAAACGGTCTATTTTTCAGGATGCATGGTTAAATTTAGAGAAGGTCAAATTGCTGAAGCTGTTGATAAATTAGCAAATAAATTGTCTCTCAATATTGGAGTAATTGATAACGAATTATGTTGTGGAAGTGTCTTACTTCGTACTGGACAGGTTGATAGAGCTGAAGCCATTATGTCTAAAAACGCTGAAATTCTTAATAACCTTGGAATAAAGACACTAATTACATCCTGTCCTGGGTGTTTTAATACTCTTAAGAACGAATACCCAAAACATGGATTACAACTTAATTTTGATATACAACATATTATTGAATACTTTTCCACCAATTCACAGATTAAGGACTTGCTTTCTAATTCTGAATCTAAAAAGGTAACTTATCATGACCCGTGTGAGTTAGGAAGACTTAATAATATCTATGACCCACCACGTCAATTATTGCAAAGTATTCCGAATATTCAATTAATTGAACCTTTTCGTACGCGGATTAATTCATGGTGTTGCGGAGCAGGAGCTGGCGTTCAAGCGGGATACCCCGACCTATGCAAGCAAATTGCTACTGATCGCTTCAATGAATTACAAAGTACGAAAGCTGACTTTATCGTTACAGCTTGTCCTAATTGTCAACATTCATTAGGAAAAGTTGGAAAAATATTTGATATTATTGAATTTTTAAATAAATTTTTAATTTAAAGAATTAAATCGTTTAGAACAAAAAATAAATGAAAGAAAAAGAGGTTAATTAGAAAATGGAATGGCAACCAAAAGTTAAACAACTTTATGAAAAAGTGGTCGCAGGAACTCCGGAAACGGTTAGACCTATTGTTGGACCCGTAGTCCTTCAAGCGGCTGAAAAAAAATGTATGGAGCGGAATGGAAAAGCTATAGCTGAAGTAGATCTCGTTATTGCAATGTTTGAAGTAACACCTCCAGCTTTTCAAGATATGATGAAAGAGGATTTAAAATCTTTAGGTGTCGATCTTAATGTATATCTTGCAAAGATAAAATGTACATATAATTTTAATACAGATCTAAACCAATTGGTTGATCACGTATTAAAAATAGGAGAACTTGTAGAAGTTTCCTGTGATGAAAAAGCTATTTGGAAGGTATTAAATGCTTACAAGGATTTCTATACTGGTTCGACAGTCACGATTCGAACAACAACAAAACCAAAAGAAGAAAGAGACATCTCGATACGATATTTAGAGCATATGATACCTCATAATCCAGATCCTTACACTACTGCGATAAATGAAGGTTTAATTGAAAAGAATGGGCATCCGATTCATAAGATGATTTCTGAAATTTTATCAACCTTCGATATATTGGGATGGGGTGTTGACTTAAATGTAGGTAATGGATTGTCTAAAATCTGGCCGTTCATCGTCCCAGGTCCATTTGAACCAACATATTCAATGTCAACAATCCCAAGTAGTATTAAGAAACACAGAGATTATTTCATAAAACACGGACTTGATGTTTTTAGTGTCTTTGGTCTAGATTTTCTGAATAATACCACGAATGTCTACTTCATGATTAAAGATCCATCTAAAGCTAAACGAGAAATTTATGAATCTTTGCTTAAAGAGCTTGATTTCGAAATCGCTTCTCCTGAAGTAATGGAAAAATGTTGTGAAGCTCTGACGATCTATTATACTTTTAGCTGGGATACTGACAGAGTAGAGCGAGTCTGTTTTGGAATTGGTTGCCCTGAAGAAGGGCAAGTTCCAGTGCATTTTCATCCATTAATGAAGAAATTTGTTGAAAATATTCCGACTATTACCAACATTCGAAAATTTATCTATAGCATAACGTTTGGTCGTGATGGTCTTTTCTTTAAGGTTGAAAATGATTACACTGAGAGTATGATAGATCTGTTATCAATGGGTGCACAAGCTGGATTGGAAGTTAAATAAAGTTGTGAAACGTCAGAGAAGGGTATAATTAACAAGTTGAATGGTTTATAGGATTAACGATGAATAATGATATATTATTTTCGGATGTTGGAATTGATTCCATAGGATTTTTCGCTCCAAGACATTTTGTTGATCTCCAAGAATTGGCCTTGGAGAGAAATATTAATCCAGATAAGTTAACAAAAGGATTATTGTTAAAGGAAATGCGAATACCTGATTATGATGAAGATATTATTTCGTTAGCTCTAAAAGCCAGTTATAACGCTTTATGTAGAGGCCAAATAAATCCAAAAGATATCGATGCTGTATTCTTAGGAACCGAAACAATGACTTATGCTGTTAAATCAGTTTCAAATATACTCGTAGAGTTATTAGGGATCTCGAAAAATTCCATGACGCAAGATATTTATAATGCCTGTGCTGCTCAAACTCTAGCAATATTGAATGCGATTGCTTTAATTGAGAAGGGAATCATAAATAAGGCTCTTGTGATTGGAGCAGATATTTCTTATTACCATATGGGTACACCAGGTGAGCTCACACAAGGTTCGGGAGCTGTAGCTCTTATAATTTCTAAAGAACCTCGAATGGTGAATTTTGGGAAACTATTTGGAAAGGTTTCTGGTAATATCAACGATTTTTTTGTGCCTGCTAATGAAGTTAACGCCCAAGTTTTTGGTAATTATTCTATAGATTCCTACCTTAATTTCCAAATGGACGCATATGACAATCTCATTAGTCAAATTGGGGATTTTTATGCAAGATATTATGTATTTCACGCTCCATTTGCTAAATTACCTATTAAATGCATGGCGCAAATTATCATAAAGCGAATTTTAAATAATTCAAACTTAGATCTTCAATTAAAACCAACTCAC
>JAEOTI010000063.1 GCA_016839955.1 Candidatus Hodarchaeota archaeon
TTTCAACTCCAATAATTACGCTTGAAATCTCTGGAAAATCTCTCACGTAATTAAAAGCAAGTTCTTCTAAGCTTATATGTTCTCGTTTAGAAATCTTATGAAGTTTTTTAAGTGAATCTTTTGCTTTTTGGAATTTTTTTGGTAATCTATTAGGATTGAGAAAAATAAGACCTTGAAGAAAGATACTTCGGCTTAGTACAATGATTTTTTTGCTTCTTAGCTGCTTCAGAAGCCCATCTTTAAGTAACCGTTGATCTAAAATGTTGAATGGGACTTGAATCACTTTAATTTCACCTATATCAAGTGATTGAATTATTTCTCTCGGTGAATACACAGAAACTCCTAAATATTCAATCAATCCTTGATCTTTTGCTTCAAGAAGGGAATTGAGAACTATTCCATTATGAGAATACAAATTTGAAGTGTTATGGAGGAGATACAATGGTATTCTGGAAATCCCCAAACGATTCATCGAATTCTCAATACTAAGAAAAACCTTTTTTGCTACTTTATCATCGTGTAAAGTAGAATTGTTTAGTAAAAACGGGAATTTCGTTATTAGAACAGGGAATTCAGAGGTTTTTGACTCTTTTTTCAAAAATGAACCTATAATTCTTTCGCTATCTTCATACATTGGGGCAGTATCAAAACAGTTTATTCCAGAATCAATAGCTTGCCGGAGAATTTCATAAGCCACTTTTAATGATGGTTTTCCCGATATATTAGCAATTCCATATTTCATTCCTATTTGTGCGGTTCCCAACGTTATTTTTGAAATTTTTAGATCCTTGACGTGTGTGTACTTCATCAAATTAACCCTGAAATTACCTTTCTGATGAATATTTTATTATTAATATGCTACAAATCCTATTGAAAACCGTTAAAAAATTCTATCGTTTCTGCTAGAGAATCAACTTTTTGTTTTCCTTTTTCTAGATCCCAATAATTGGTTTTGAATTGTAACATCTTTGGTTGTATCTCCTCAGCTACTGGACACAATCCTGGTGCGTATTTTTGAAGCTTACCTGAATATATTGGCTTTTCTAGATGTATTATCCTTTTTCCAAATGTTAAACTTCTAAATACTGGTTCTAAATAAGTTAATTGCCAAGCTGCATATATACCATCTCCTCCCAATTTCAAATATTGATCACGAAACTCGTGCCAACTAATCGAAGGATGATCAAATCTTACAGCATAAGTCCAATAAGAAGACTCACATATTTCTGGTACAAATTGAGGGGTTAACCAATCACACTTTTTAATCACATTATCATACATCTGTGCGACATCAATTCTTCTTTGTACAAGTTTATCTATATTTTCTAGTTGGCCTAGAGCAACTGCTGCACACAGTTCAGGCATTCTATAGTTCCAACCGAGGCTCACATGGCGTTCGTAATCTGGATCTTGAATATCTATTTTTGTGATCTTTCCTTTACTAGCACCAATACCCGCATAACCTAAACTTGAAAATCTTCTAATCTTATTAGCTAAATCTTCATCCTTTGTGATTAACATACCTCCCTCACCACTGGTGATATGCTTTGAATTTTGAAAACTAAAACTAGCCATATGCCCAATGCTTCCAACAATCTTTCCTTTGTATTTTCCCAAAAAGCATTGAGCATCATCCTCAATTACCACCAGATTATGTTGATCAGCTATTTTCATAATCGAATCCATGTCTGGAGATAGCCCATAAAGAGCTACCGTGATTATTCCTTTTGTTTGGGAAGTAATAACTTTGTCAATTGCCTCTGGAGATATTAAAAATGTATCTGGATCGATATCCGAGAAAACTGGTACTGCATTTTCGTGAAGGACTGCAAAAGCGGTACTTGACATTGTTAATGGAGGAACAATAACCTCATCCCCGCTTCCAATTCCTGCTGCTGCTAACGCAGAATGAAGAGTAGCTGTTCCATTGATGTGTGAGATCGCGTATTTTATATTAAATTTTTCAGCAAAGGCTTTTTCTAGCCTGGTAGACATTATACTACCTGATGATGTTCTAAAATAGTTATCCAGAACCTCTGAAACATATTGATATTCTTTTTCACTTATTCGTTTGGATTTCACCATTTTTGTTAGTCTTCCATTGAGTCTTTTTCCAATGATTTGATATAACCAATGTTTCTTCTGGTTTGACTGTTAATCTCGATTATTTTGGGATTGGTTTTAAGAAATTCAACAACATCGTCCATATAGAAAAAGGAATCTGGCTTATAGAGGTTCTCATAGATTGCTTTAATGAACATCCAATCATCTTCATTGTCAAGTGTCCATCTCCAGTGACTTAAATCTTCTTTATGCTTAAAATTAAGAATATTAAATCTATCTGGGTTTTTCCATATGTAAGGAGTTACATGTTCTTTCTCAGAGAAA
>JAEOTI010000378.1 GCA_016839955.1 Candidatus Hodarchaeota archaeon
ACCACCTGGCGCTGCACCTCCGAAACCCCCAGCACCACCTGGCGCTGCACCTCCGAAACCCCCAACACCAGTAGGAGAAAAAGATGCTTCATTACTAACTAAAGGGGCAGATACTCAATCAACGAGTATTGCAGAACTTCGTGGAGAGATGTTAAAAGAGCTTAGAAGACTGCGTGACATCTTTAAGGAGGAATAAAACATTGTGGGAGCACAGTATGCTCCCAAAATTATTTTTTACACCCTTTATGAGATGATTTTTTGGATAAAAGTAAAGAAACCATCTCTGCACTTGCATTAAAATCATTACAAAGAACTAGTTTTTCAAGAATTGGACTTGGTAGTGGTTCAACAGTAAAAGCTTTTATTAGCCAGTTAGAATGTTCCGATTCTAAATTCATTATAATTCCTACTTCAGTTGACTCTGAAATTCACTCTACAAGAAAGAAATTTTGTCTTAGAATAGAACATTTTGACACAAGTTGTGAAGTTGCTATTGATGGAGCTGATGAGGTCGAAAGATCTACTGGTTATTTGATAAAAGGTGGAGGAGCTGCATTAACAAGAGAAAAAATTGTTGCTTATGCTGCAGAACAATTCTGGATTTTAGCGGATGCTTCTAAAATTGTTGAGAAACTTGGATCAACTCAACCAATACCGATTGAAGTTCTTTCTTTTGGATGGAAAGAAACGAAACATCAAATTGAGAAACTTGGAGGTGAATGTACTCTCCGAGCAGGTACAGGTAAATTGGGACCAATAATAACAGACAATGGGAATTTTATCTTAGATTTTTCTACAAATCTGGATTGGGACCCCCAAGAACTTGAAAGAAAAATAAACCTAATTCCAGGTGTCATAGAAAATGGAATATTTACTAGACCACCAGATAAAATTTTTATTGGTAAAGGTGAAAACTCTGAGATAATGACGTTTCAACAACCTAAGCAATCTGCCATTTAATTCTTCTACCGTCCCGAAGCCATTGTTGTAAAATTTTTCCCTCTGGAGATTCTTTTGCAATTCTAATGCGTTGCTTTCTTCCTACTGTAAAGGTTCCTAGATGTTGTCCTTCTGATTGGACTATAACTTCTCCTTTTACCCCAAGGAGTTCAATCATAATTTGTTTCTTTTGAAATTGTACCATTGAAGGCTCAAGAGTCCTATTATCACCTTTTTTTTCTCTAAGATCGATCCGGATACGTAATTCTTCTTCAATTTGTCTAATCTTATGTCCTTTTTTTCCAAGAATCGATCCAATGTCCATATGATCTGCTTCTACAACAAAACGGTTTCGACCTGGAGATTTACGTATAATGAAGGGTTCGTTAGCATAACTACTGATTCTTTCGTTTAATAAAGAAGTGAGCTCATGATTGCTTTTATATTCTGTCTGGGAGTTATCGCTTATTGGAATTACAACAGTTTGTTCTCCAAAGACATAGATTTCGTATAACGGTCTGTTAGTTTCAAAATCACTAATAACCACAACTGGACGAGCAAGATCTCTCTCCTCGATTCCCCATGGAACCTTAACGGTCATCTTAATACTATAAACGGTAGCGATTTCTCCACCCTCAATGTGAACAATAGTATCAACTATCGATGGGATTAAACCGAGATCTATTCGACCAAGGAATCTTTGGATAGAGTCAATAGCACTTGTACTATGTACAACCCCAACTAATCCTACACCTGCCAATCTCATATCAGCAAAAACACGAAAATCATCAGTAGTTCGCAATTCATCATAGATGACATAATCAGGTCTAACTAATAATAGGATGTCAGCTGTTTGAGCCATTGTTCCAAGAGAAGTATATTGGGTGATATGTGGTCCTAACTGTAGATCTCTTGGTTTTTCTAATGTTTTAACAATTTTATTTTTCTCTGCATAGAATTCAGCTAATGCTGCAGCAAATGTACTTTTTCCAGCACCTGGGGATCCGCTAATTAGAATCCCTTCTGCTTGACTAAACCTTTCCAAAAGTGAAGCAGAAATTGAATAATCTTTTGGGAATTCAAGCTTAACTAAAGGTCTTACCGCTGTTATTTCAGTGCCTTCGGAAAAAGGGGGGCGTGCTACAACAATCCGTATATTTTCAAGTTGAACAACTGAACAACCTGGTTTATCTATTTCAATGAAAGACCTAGGAGATGATCTTGCTCTTTCAACTAAATCTCCTGCAATTTCATCTAAATCTCGACCAGACATGTTAGAACCGACAGATTTGAGCATCCAGGAGCCTGGTTTCCCAACCTTCAATACACATGGCTGATCTTCTTTAAGATGAACAGACATTACTCCGTCATCGAAGAAATCTTCAATTTGTGCCCGAATTCGTCTCCTCTTAAAATAAATTGTCTCAATATTCTCAATGATGGCAAGATCTGCTTGTGACCGATCACAGGTTAAAAGAGTTGCACCATATTCTTGTGCAGTATCCCTAATAAGTGCGTCATTCAATGATAAGGAAATCTCTTCAGAATTAGGTCTTTTACCAACAACTCTAAAGGAACCAATCCCATGTGTTTCTCTGATTAATTCTTCTAATTTTCGTAATTCACGAAGACCTGTTAACCCAAGTGAGCTGTGACGGTTCGTTAAGTTTTCAATCTCGGCTATTACAGTTCGAGAGAGGAGAATTTCCACTTCAGAGGCTTTTTTAAGATTTTTCTCATACCATTCTGTAAAAACACCTGCGATGATTGCAGAAGTGTCGGGAACAACACGCTTTATTGATTCCCTCTCACGTAATTCCATAAATGATTCTCCTCGAATAAAAAAAAATACTATTTCTCTATTTGTCTATTGTTATAGTAAAAAATTTCTTAATCTTGTTGGAAGACGAAGCCTTGAATAGCAATGGTTAGCGTCCTAGATCAAATTTTTGATATTGTACCATCATTAATAAGAAGATTTGGACCTAACAAACTCAATATTAATGATCTTTTAACTTTCTATTTCTTGATATGTGATTTTAATCTTGTTGTAAGAAGCAGGTCTGATTAAAAATGGCGAACATCTTAGATCAACTTTTTGACATTGTACCATCAATAATAAGAAGACTTGGACCAGAGAATCCCCCCGGTTCATCATTTTTTATAGTACTTGTTGCTTTATGTCTTTCTTTATCCTTAACATTGCTTTCTCGTTATTTAATCGATACAGATAAACTCGCACGGTATACCAAAGAAACAAAGGCACATAATAAGATGAAAATGCGAGCCATGCGCACTGCAGATAAGAAATTACAGCTACAGGTAGATCGACAAGCTCGTCGGGCGAAAAAGATGCAATCAGAATTAATGAATATGCGCATGCGGCCCCTTATGTTCTATATGCTACCTTTAATGATTATTTTCATTTCTATGTCTTCATATTATAATTTCGAGCCAGGAAGTGTCTTTACGACTTCTGATATAACATTGGAGGGTCTAGATAACGTCCCTGATGAGGATATTTGGATTCTGTCTCATGTTAATAATACAAAAGTCTTCTATAACGAAACCTTACGAGTTGTTGGGGAATTTAATACCTCTACGAATGGAGCTATATGGTTTAATATCAACGGTTCGGATATCATACAGAACAATGGAACGTTAGCTGGTAAAGCAAAAATATTTACTAATCAGTGGATAGTAGAAGCTGAACCAAAAACTCTTGCTCAAAACAACAGTTGGTTTATCGTTCATATCTTTCTTAATAGTACCATTGACAATAGTTCAATCGCAATGAAAACGCTTAATGTGACGATTGGAGATAAGAACACCATTCCTAGAATTCAGGTAACGTCCCATTTAGATACTGGTAGTTATTTCAAAGGGAAAGAACTTCATTTATTTGGAACTTTTAGATCGGCAAATCCTAGAGAACATACAATTAGAGATAAGAACGGAAGATGGGCAGATAGATACAATAGAAGTAAGACACAAACATTTTGGAACTTAAGTTATGGTCTGAAGAATGATGATACATTCGATGACCGATTAGAGCTGTATAAAATCTCTAAATCAAAGAAACCGTTAGCAGCCATCTTTCCCTTTGCGATACCAACGAAACTACTTTGGCTTGAAGTTGGTTGGACATTTAAAGACGCAGGAAGAACTTACTTCGTTCCAAGGTTTGTTTGGTGGTATTTTTCAGTCAATATCTCCTTTGGTGCTGCAATGCAAAAGATTGCTGGCTTGAGCCCGGATTAACTAACAAAAGTATTATCACAACCAACTTATAATCAATACCAAAATTCTTCTTGAGGAATATATTATGCCTGCAGGGAACGAGAAATCCCGAAGTCGTCGGAGAACAAGTACTGTTACACCAGGAGCTCATCATGTCACGAGATTTACTCGAAGACCTACCAAACGAGCTTCTTGTCATTTTTGTGGGGGAACCCTCAATGCCACTAAAAAACTTCACCGTAAAAAGTTGGGATCACTTAGTAAAACTGAACGTCGAGCGGAACGGCCCTATGGTGGAGAAGCCTGTGGGACTTGTCTTCGGGATGGCATTATAAGAGCTGTGAGAACAACTAGTTTGACTACTGACTAAATAGACTCGCCTTAATCAGGAGGGGAGGTTTATTGAATGAAACTGACATCCTAAGTTCACTTTCACCATCCCTTCAAAAAGCAATTAGGGCATTTGGACTCACAGACTATGAAGCGAGAGCTTATGTAGCTCTAATTGAATTTGGAGAGATTACTGCAAACCAGGTTTCTGAAAGGTCCGGTGTTCCATATACGCGTGTCTATGATGTCCTTAAAGATCTAAGTGAAAAGGAATTTGTAGAGGTTCGGAGAGGAAGACCATCCACATATCGCCCTAGACCTCCATCAGAAGCTACTGCTCTTTTCATTGAAAAAGAAAATCAAACGCTTCAGGAAAATCAAAAAGAAATTGTCCTTGGATTAAAATCGCTTTATGAGAAAAGTGGGGCACAAGAACGTCATGATGTAGTAATCGTGAGAGGGGCACAAGCTGTTCTTGATAAAGTCCAAGAGACGCTAGAAAATACGAAGCAAGAAGTCTTTTTTCTAAGCCCAGTCATCGCAGGAGAATATATCCAGCATATTCTCCCAACACTTTCAAAGCTTGGGATGCAAAATGTCAAAACACGAATCCTACTCACAGTTACTGAAGCTACAAAAGGTCCAGCTATTCCAGAAATAGTTCAAAGAATTGCTGAAATTCGAATAGCAGAAAACCTGCCTGGAGCAGGACTTATCGTCGATCGAAGAATTCTTTTCTTTATTACTCGAGGTAAAGAAGATCAGAAGTATGAATATTTGCATTTTCCGTTGGATGCACAGGTTGTAGGATTATGGATTGACCATATGGATCTTGTTGCCATCGCTGCAGAGTGGATAGATAAATTGTGGAATAGCTTGGATAGCCCACCAAAATAAGATTTCGGTTTGTAAATATACCATTAGTACACTAAACAATAGGAACTAGGTTTATTCGTGGAGATTTGCTATAATAATCGAATTTGATGGTATATAATTGGGTTTGAGGTACAATTCCATAAATCGTGACTGTTGAGTGTATTAAACCAATATACCAGTGGCTTGTAGGAGTTAATGTACCTTCTTCGGGTGTTTGCTTTGCCCGTTTTATCCCTATAAAGACATCTTTCTCTTCGGGGGATAATAGACCAATAATCTGAGAAAGGAAGCTAGATAATTTTACTGGTCCGTATTGAGCTTCTAGGGTATCTAGATTTAAAATAGTAAGAATTGGAGGATCCGATTTCTCGAGCAATGTTTTTCTGGCCTGAATTATTTCTTGAAAAGCTTCTTCTTGATCATTATTAAGTTGTCGAGAGGTTTCAGTCTGCCCTACAGCTCGTTGAAAGAATATTGTATTTGTAGAGAGACTCTCCTGCCATTCTTCCAAAATGTGTTTACGTTGATCTGACAAATAACGTGATGCGGAGTACCCTTCTGGAAGGAAGATTATCATTCCACGACCCAGGTTCAGGTGATTAGTTGTCAAAGGTAATAAAATACTCCACGGATCGAGGCCATATGCGAATTCAAATACATTCCAACTTCCGTAGCGGAAACCTCTCTCATGAAGTAAGTTTTCATCAAAATCAGGTATTCCTGAAGAGATATAACGTAAGCTAGATTCATGATCAGTTACAAATACATCTTTTTGGGGTTGTTCCTCTGGAGGACCAAGCAGAGTAGGTTTGCGAAAAGGATCATAGGGAAGAAAACAGTCAACCTTCCCTCCTTCCATTGTCATTAGAAATGTCTCTTGTCCAATGCGAGTACGCCGTACCTTTCGTAGACTTATTTCTCGTATTTTTCTACCATTAATAGTCCGTTTTCTTAGATAGATTACTCCATCAACCATATATTCCTCAGAGATAAGCGATTTTTCTTCAGAAATTAACAAAGCAGTGGTACCTGTTTGACGACATAGCTCGGTAATCCGAAAAATCGTATTACGTAAATAATCACGGTGAATGTCCCCAGAATTGTTCGATCGTTTAGCAGTTAGGGTTAGAATAGATTGTAAATGATCAATTACAATCCTTTGGATGTTTTTTTCTTCGACTTCCTGGAAAAGAGAAATTAATATTTGATTTAACTCATCTAACAACCCAGAACTTGTGGGAGTGGAAATTGAGGATTTAAAATCCAGACGAGAACTAGTAAGATCAAGAATTCGAATTTTTTCTTCATCTACGTATTTTTGTAAATCTAGATGTTCAAAATCTCCGAAAATGGCTTTTTTATTTTGTTCAGCACAAATGTATACTCCCCATTCAATAGGTTTTGGTTCCCCTCTTCTATTAAGTTTAGGTTCTACACCAGCAATTAAGAATTGGACACCAAAAGTAGATTTTCCGGTACCACAGTCTCCTAGAACGGTACATACCGAACCAGCGGGAATACCTCCTTCTAATAACTGATCTAGAGATATAATATTTGTCTGGGTGCGTTGCAGTTTTTTTCGTCTCCTTGAAGACAGCAAGCATGTAGAAGTATTGGTGGTTCCGTAATAAACTTTCCAATTAAATGGAAACTTTAATTTGTGAGATGAAAAATGTATTACAATCTCATAAAGTGAATAAAAAGCTAGGATTTAACTTCTCTTTGGGCTTTACGAAAAGCTGTTTCAAAAATGTCTTTATCTTCTCTTGAAAAAATCATAGATTTACGTAAAAGTTGGATAGCATCAACCAATAGCAAATTATCTTTTAAAAGAGCTGCTTTAAGAACTTGTTTGGCAGCTTGAAAGGTTGTATTCTCTGCAATTTCAGTAGCGCCTTTTGAATAACTTGACAAGAAATTAACTGCAGTTTTGGCAGTTGTGGCAAGATAAATACACATTGATGCACATGCATAGGCTACAGCGGCATTGGGAAGAAGTCCCTTATTTTCCAAATCTTGAGCGGCTTGTTCATACTCCTCTGAGAATTTAAGGTACTGAGACTTCATAGTTTCGCCCGGTTTTTCAAGATCTTCAGGGCTTGCTTTTTCTAATCTAGAAGTATAATCCACTTCTGTTGGGACAGTTTTCTTAGGTACTATGCGTTTCTCAGACTCATCTAGTTTCTTTAATCCTTCAGTGAAACCCATTTCTTTGACTTCTTTGAGCATTGATGAATCTGTTAATGGTATCATTTCGGGCGTGGTTTGCTCAGATGGAGATGGAGAAGATGGTTGAGCTGGAAGCATTCCTTCTGTTGGCGCAGATGGTGTAGAAGAGGAGGGTTCAGGAGGCACAGGTCCTGGTGCTAAAGGAGGTGGTGTGGGAAGAATACCTGATGGAGGTTCTGGGAGTTTAGGTTTTTTTTTCTTGTCTTCTTCTGACAGGAGGGTCATCTCACTATTACGGGATTTATTATTAATTTTATCATTGACCTGATATAATATTTTGTTCTTTCTTTAAGACTAATTCCAAATAAGACCTTCTTTCCGACATAAGATCTTCTTTTTTAAT
The DNA here is from genome assembly GCA_016839955.1 of Candidatus Hodarchaeota archaeon. Next base: position 7,958 of record JAEOTI010000378.1, read on the forward strand.
TTGGAGGAGATCAGAGAGTATTTCTATGAGCTCATTGACCATTTTATCTTTCGATTGTGCATCTGTTATAACTTTCTCTACCTCCAAATAACAAAGAGGATCCAATTCATCTATTAAATCAACTGTAATGTTTATTCCAGAGGTATTCTTCCAATGAGAACGATTCTTATTAATTTGAAAGATCTCGGTGTACCCTAATCGATGAAAGAGCTTGATTAGATCATCAGGGTTTTCTCCATATATCTGAATTCCAATCTCTTCTCTCGTTTTAGAACGCTGGTCAATTTTTGGTCCTTTAAAGACTAAATCTATTTTTTTCTGAGGATTTTCTTGATTTAGATCATAACTGAGCCGCACTCGAAGAGCTTTATCTTGACTTGCAAAAGAATAATCCGCAGAGTCTAAATAAAAGTCAATTTCTCGAAAATCTCCTTGATGCTCAAAATAAAGATGTTTTAATCGGTCTTTTAGATACTCTAAATTTGGTTCAACTTGGACCTTCAATTCCACTTCAATGGGCATAAACTTCAACTCTTCCATTCAAAGAAGTAATAGTAATGAAAGACAAGAATCTAATCAAGAATTTTCGAAAGATGTGACCTAATTAGTCAAATATAGTTAAACATTATCAAATCTATCATTGACAGATTCTATTACATACCTGTCTGTTTTCTGTGTTTAAAAACTAAAAGAGCTTTGATAATAATGGGACTCGCAGGATGTTGGTGCAGCAAGCCTATCGTTATGAATTAACCCCGAATAATGTCCAACAGACCTTGCTGACAAAACATGTGTGGACAGCCCGTTTTGCTTACAACTGGGGGTTAGCAGAACGACTCACTCGCTATAAAACTAATACTGGGAAAATCCGATACACCAATGCGATTGCCCAATACCGTAGATTAAACTGTCTGAAGAAGGTTGAATTTTCGTGGATGTATGAAGTCTCAAAATGTGCTCCGCAGGAAACCTTGCGAGATTTAGATCAAGTGTTTCAGAGTTTTAAACGAAGACAGCTAAATAGGTCCAATATTGGTTTTCCTAAATTTAAAAAGAAATGTAAATGTCAGGATTCCTTTCGGTTGACAGGTACTATTCGATTATCGCTCGAAAAAAAAATTCAACTGTCTTGGCTTGAATTCTTTCTGGTCTCGTTCGTATTTCCTTGTCACAACAGGACAAATCACATTAGATCAATTA
>JAEOTI010000379.1 GCA_016839955.1 Candidatus Hodarchaeota archaeon
GAGATACAAACAAATACCCAATAAAGCGCGCTATACCTTTCTGAGAATCATGTATAGGGTATTTGAATGTATTTATTGGAGTCTTCGAATCTTTAAGGAGATTCATAAATTTCATGCTGACATCATAATTGCACAATATGCTTATTTTACTGGGTTAATTGGAGCAATAGCTGCAAGGACGTCAAGAAAAAAATGTGTCAATTATTCTGTCGGAAGCGACTTAAAAAATTTACAATCATCATTAGATATGAGCTTGGTCTCTTGGGAGTTGAAGAACTCCTCCGGAACTATTTGCGTAAGTAAGGATTTGGAGAATATTGCTAAATTGCTTGGAGCCAAAAACACAATAACCATACCCCCACCGCTTGACTTTTCAGATTGCTATGAAAAAGATTTTCATAAAGACTGGGAGATAATTTCTGTTGCGTCTCTGAAGCCAGTCAAGGCTTTGTCTTATTTGATTAGGGCTATGAGACGTTTAAATAATAGTAAACTTGCTATTATCGGCGATGGACCTGAAAGAGAAAACTTGAAATCCCTATCAGTGAATTTAGGATTAAACAATCGTGTTTTTTTTCTAGGTCAGCTTGACCATAACTTGATCTGGGAATTTCTCCAAAGGGCTAAGGTTTTTGTTCTCCCCTCAGTAAGCGAAGGATGCCCTCGAGCGATTATTGAAGCAATGGCATGTGGTTTACCTATAGTTGCCACTAAAGTGGGAGGGATTCCCGAAGTTATAACAAATGATGTAAATGGATTTCTTATACCGTCTCAAAATGAAGATGCTTTAGTAGAGGCAATAGAAAAACTCCTCAAAGATGTCAATCTCCGAAAAAAAATCTCAAACGAAAATAGAAAAACAGCGAAGAAATATGAAATGCGAATCGTAGGACAAAGAATGTATGATTACTTGAAGAGCATTGCATGAACTTCTAATAAATTTTTGATTGTGTAGCTTTTTCCCTAACAAAGAGATAGATTGTCGGATGCAAATCTGGAAAATTTTGGAAGAATGGATATGGAGACCGAATTCCTTAATATAAGGGGGATAGAAAAATCGTGTACGCATAGAATTGGAATGCACGAGTTTCCTTCTTATCAAGATTTTCTCGAAATTGCTTTTAAGAAAACTAGTAAGGCGGGATATTTCTTTTTTGATGCCGGGTGTGGAAAAGGGGGGTTTCTGGCGAAGCTCTCGGAGGATATACATGGCTTTGGATTGGATATCGAAAAAGAAAATATTATAGAAGCTGAAAGAAAGAGAAAAGGGTCACAAAATCGGTTTTTCGTTGTCGGAGATTTGCATTATTTACCATTTAAAATGGAAACTTTCAATATTATTTGTTGTCGAGACGTGCTTGAACACGTTAGAAGTGGAGAAAAAGTCATTAATGAATTTACTTTCGTTTTGAAAAAAAATGGAATTTGTCTAATCTCAACGACTAATCTTCTGAATCCTGCGATGTTATTGGACACTCTACTTCCTAACAAAATCGGAGCTAAAATAATCAAAAGACTTGGAGGTCCTGAGTATTACGAGCGCTCTCACAGGTTTTCCCCTTGGAAGATGATCAAGAAATTAAGGGAAAATGAATTGGATTTTAAGTTAATAATGATCGGCGTTCCGCCCATAGGAAAACCCTGGATTTATTATAATAAAGATATTAAGCTTCCTCTACTCTACTATCTTTGGATAGTATTTGATAAAATTACAAACTTTAACTTATTTAAGAAATTTAAAGAAATAATCATATGTATAGTTCGAAAGTGAAATGCATGCGCGCGAATTAGAGTAGGTGGCGTGCTGGAAGTTGCAATTGATGGTGTTAACGTTTTCTAGTACCCCCTAGAGATTATAAAGCACTTGCTGAAGCTATAGTCAAAGTGTTAACTGATGAAAATTTCCATAATAGTGTGTCAACCAAAAATAGAATAATTGCTCAGCAATATTTGATGACGATTATTTGGTCAAAGGATGTATAATTACACAAAAAAATATTGCCTATTTACTGGACGTAAGAGGTCTTGAGATGCCAGGAATTAGTTTAATTTCTACGAAAATAAATCGTAGCGATCTAATTGATAAATTTACGAAAGCTCAACTAATTATGAAACATGATCTCGCCTACAAGAATCGAATATTTTTTGAAACTGATCACACTATTATCGGGTACACTGGGTATGACGAATATCCAATGAACTATTGGGAATGCCATGATTATTTCGTTATACAAGAAGGAATGATTTATAACCTTTCGAGAGACGAAGTAAATACTTTTGTATTTGATCTTGTTTCACAAGATAGGAAATCTTCGATATCCATCAGCGCTGTTAAAAATTTTTTGTTCAAAACAGACGGAGAGTTCGTTCTTATAATATTCGATAAGATGAAGAAAGATTTAATTATTTTAAATGATGCGTTGGGGAGACTTCCGCTTTATTATTGTGCGGACAATCAGAAATTTGTTCTTTCCAGAGAAATTAAGTTCATCACAAAATTTATGGCACATATTAATCTTGATAAATTGGCTGTAGCAGAGTATCTTCTTTTCGGATATCCATTGGGAACTAGGACGCTGATTGACAATGTCAACAAGTTAGATCCAGCTGTATTGTTAAAATATGATATAAGGTTGGGTAGATTAGAAGTAAAAAAAGCGTATGTGTGGAACCTTGAGAGTAAAACTATTGGAAACGAATCTCCAAAAGAATATGTAGAAAATTTAGTAACACTTTTTCGGAATGCGATTAAATCCAGAGTTGAATCGCTGAAGAGGTTCAGGAATATTGTCACTTTGAGTGGCGGATTAGATTCGCGCGCGGTATCAATAGGACTCAGAGAAATAGATCCGAAATTAACTGCGGTTACCTTTCTCGATTATGAAAAAAAGTCATCCGACGATGTAAATGTGGTTCAGAAGTTGGTTCAAAAATTTCACATAAATTGGAAATTAGTTGAACTAAAAAAAAGGGATTTGGAAGATATGAGACGTCTTATAGAATTGAAGGATGGTCTAAACTATGCGGCCATGGGCTTCATTTTGGATTTCTATACTAAGATTAAACACAATTTTGGGAATGAAATTGTATGTTTTAACGGAATTGGGGGTAATACGGTGCTTGAGTATAGAGCGCATAGAGAATTGAAGTCAATGAATGAATTAGTGAATGTTATAATAGATAAATATTCAACTTTCAAATTGAGCGAAGTTCTCAAAATTTTGGACTTAAGTATAGACAAAATAAAGAAGGAAATTATATCTGTTCTTTTAAACTATCCCGAGAATGACTTAAATAAAAAGTTAAATCATTTTGTTATTTTTGATAGAGGAAGAAACTTCGTATTTGAAGGAGAGGATCGAGATAGATTCTTTTTTTGGTCAACAAATCCATATTTTTCAACACCATTTTTTGATTACGCAGTGAAAGCTCCGCGCAATTATTTGAGGTATAACAATTTAAGACGAATGTTGTTGAAAACTTTGGATAAGAAATCATTGAAGATTAGGTATGCCAATTGGTCGCTATTTGGTAGGTTATTAGGTCCGTGGTCTTATTACTTGTTGCCAAGAATTGAAGAAACTGTACTTGATAATGCTATACTCAGAAAAATAATCAAGTACATCTATAAAATAAAAGTAAACATAAAATACGACCCACAAAAAGAGATAAATAATTATCAAGAGTTAGATACCCCATCAAGCATAAATGACATGTTCATTTTGAAAAATGTAAATAAACTATTGAATCAGGATTTAAATGAAACAAAGTTTTTTAATCTAATTACTATCCTTCTTTATGCCCAATACCTACAACAGTAGTAAAGTTAATGCATGCATGAAAAGAATTTGAAGGAGACTGTAGGATAGAAAAACTTTTACTCCCTGTTCATTCCCATATTTTTACTCACCGACTAATCTGTTTTAAAGGACATCAAGTCGCTAGATATGCATGCATGCATTAATCATTAGTGTATTAAATCCTTCATCATTAGAATTGCTAATTAGTGTACAATGCAAAGTGAAGGAGGAACGAAGATCTGAAGGACAAAGTTGTTGGAATATTGGGTGGTATGGGCCCTGAAGCTACAGTTGAACTGTTATATAAGATCATTAAGTCTACTCCAGCCAAGAAAGATCAAGACCATATACACGTAATTATGGACAATAATCCCAAAATAGCGGACAGAACAATGGCTATTCTAAATAACAAAACCAGCCCTTTACCCGAGATGGTGAAGACCGCCAAGAACATTGAAAAAGCAGGAGCAGATTTCATTATCATACCTTGTAATGCAGCTCACCACTACTATGAAAACTTGAAAAAGGAAATAGGGATTCCTGTCTTGAACATGATAGAACTAACTGCTCTGGCAATAAACGAATGCTTTCCAAAGGTTAAAAAAGTAGGAATAATTGCTACAACAGGAACGATAAAAACCAAGATGTACGACACGTTACTGGAGAGAATAGGGATAAAAGCGATTTACCCATCCAAACTGCAACATATGGTTATGAAAGCGATATATAATAATATCAAGCGTGGTCGAATAAAGGAGGGAAGGGAAATTATAGTTAAGGTGGCTGAATATCTAACTGAGAGGGGTTCTGAAGCGATTATAAGTGCCTGCACTGAAGTGTCTTTAGTTCTCAAAAATGTAACCTTGGCTCTCCCAATAATTGATCCGCTTCAAATTCTGGCAGAGGTAGCTGTGAAAACCGCATTGGGCAATTCTATGATTAAGATATCTTGTAGCAATATACCAAGTGGTTCCATGTTTCTAGGAGAAAATGAAGGAGCGTAGAAAAAAATGTGCGCCGTTTGTTCCAAAATTGTGTGTTGGTTGAAAGTAACGAGTCTAAATAGTTGATGTGGATTGGAAATATATTAATAGGTGCAAAAATTGTTGCCACGAAACAAGTTATTATGATAGTAATTGCTTTCAATGCAAAAATCGTGGCGCGAAAATCATTTATGTAAAAGTCTGTGGAAAAAATGAGGCTTCACCTAATATGATTTTATGAGAGGATTCATTATTCCATCCAAATTTGAATATTTCTCCAATAAATTGAAGTGACCGTTTCGTTAACTTGCTTATAATGGTTGATTATTGATATTTCATTAGCTTCTTGCGTTATAGTTTGTCCGTGATAATCGGTTACTTTTTCATCGTTAAACCATAACTCAAAAACTCCGTTAGCGGAATCGAGTTTAACATGCGATCTGATAACTAAAGATTCGCCTCTCTGCACAATCCCTTCCAGATTTCCAGTAGTCCAAATCAATGTTTTAACTTGTTCATCTACAGTCGTAGCAGTGATGTAATTGACCTCGTTTTTTATTCTTATAGGACCTGTGCCATCTCCTCCACTACCCTGCAGAAAAATTGAACTTGTGTA
>JAEOTI010000380.1 GCA_016839955.1 Candidatus Hodarchaeota archaeon
ATATGAACTTGTAAAACATTACAGAAAACATGATTACATAAGAATACTAGTCTGTCCTCCTAAATTATCAATAATATATGCCCTTCTTTTCTTTTTTCTAAAAGCAACCACAAATACGCGGTTAGTTATCCACCTTAGGAAACAATCTCCTAAACCTCTAGATTTATTGAAAAAAGTGCTAAATAAAAGAATAAAATATATTATTGAATTAGAAGGCGATCCTGTATCAGAAAACGATTATCTTCTAAGACATCCTTATAAAGAGAACTTCTATAACGACTTTATAGAGGGAACAAATAGTTACATTAAGAAATTACCAAATCAACTAAGTAGAGCTGATTATATATTAACAGTTACAGAAAAACTAAAAGAATTACTTGACCAGAGGTATCCTACTCTCAACATTTGTGAAAAAGCAAGTGTAATCCCAACTGGTGTTGATATCAATAAAATTTACTTCTCTGATAAAGTGAGAGAAAACGTAAGAAGAGAACTAGGACTAGAAAACAAATTCTTAGTGATATATATTGGAAATGCATTCTACAGTTGGCAAAATGTATTCAGAACAATTGAGGTTTTTCGTTTAATAAAAGAAAAAATAAAATCAAACGCTTTCTTGATCCTTCTAGTCAGAAAAAACGACCATCCGATTGTGAAAGAATTTCTCCTAAAAATTGGAATATCAGAAGCGGACTTTCTGCTTAGTCAAGTACCACATACCAATATTCATAATTATTTGAATGCGGCTGATTTAGGAGTTCTACTAAGACATCCCCATAAAATGAACGAAGTCTGTAGTCCTGGAAAATTTGGGGAGTATTTATCCGCTGGACTCCCTGTCATCTCAACAAGTGTGGTTACCGATTTTTCTGCGGAAATTCACAAAAATAATTATGGAATTATTCTAAATAATATGGACAACGACAATGAGATAATTATGAAAATCAATTCATTTTTAGAATATGATAAAGAAAAAAGAGTGAAGATCAGTGAATGGGCTAAGAGGAAATTTTCTACATCTATATATGCTCAAGAATATGTCGATGTTTTGCTCAGGCTCGCTACTAATGATTAATTGCTTTATTCCAACGTAATTACAACAAATCCTTCCTAACTGTGCTTTTTGGTAATTTTTGAGTGATGAGACTGAAATGTTTATGGTAAAGCTAGTAGAATCCATTTTAATCATTTCTCAACCTAATAACAATGTTAAAATTACAGATAAAATTCTTTATAGAAGTAATAACTCCGTTGCTTTGGAAAATTAAAGATAAAAGAATCGCGAATATTGTGGGATCAAGTATAGATTATTAATCTAAGCAGGCAGGAATGATGACAGGGTTATTCGGATGGTTTAATACTGATAAAGACACTCTCTATGAAAGAGAGAGAGAAAATCTAGTAAAAAACTTGTTACCCAAGAATTTTAAGATTAATTCGGTCATTTATTCAGATTCATGTCTTGTGTGCAGTTTCAGTGCATATCAGAACATTCCATCGAAGTTTGAAAAAATAAAAGGGAAATTTATTGTTACCTGTGGTGAGATTTACAATAACGAAATTTCTAAACTAGAAAAATCAATTATCAAGTTATATGAAACAAATGAATTGGACAAATTACGAGATTATAACGGAACGTTTGCAGCTGCTATATATGATGAAAAAAGGAACAAACTTACACTTATAAATGACCGATATGGTCTAAAAAAGTTATTTTATTATCATAATGAGAATTTTTTTTGTTTTGGGCCGAAAATTAGCCCTCTATTAAGATATGTGCCGAAAAAATCATTAAGAAAAGATGCTATTCTCGATTTTTTTCTGTTTGGATATGTTCTTGGAAATAAAACTTTCTTTAATCAGATAAATCAACTCCCATATGCATCTATTTTGGAATTTTCAAGGGAGGGTTTAAAACTTAAGAAATATTGGGATTATGAATATCTTGAGGAATATAAATCGAAATCAAAAGAAGTATTACATAAATTAACCCATTTATGGGAAAAAGCAGTAGAGCGAAGAATAAAGAGAAATAATAAAATTATTATCCCCCTTAGTGGAGGACTCGATTCTCGTGCAATACTAGCGACAGCTCTTAGATTCACATCTAAGGATAATATAGTCACGTTTACCTTCGGTGAAAAGGGGAGCTTCGACTTTGAAATCGGAAAGATGGTTGCCAAAAAACTTGGAGTCAAGAATATTTCACTCGGAGTAGAAAAAGGAAATTATGAGGAACAATATGATTGTTCTATGGATGATGTTGAAGGAATGATTGATCTTACTCCCTATTTTTCAATACATCAATATGCAAAAATGAAAGATTTTGGAGATGTAATGTTTTCAGGTACAAAGATTGATGTATTATTAGGACGGCATATTTTGTCTGATATATTTTCTGATGATCTCTTAAATAAGAAAATTTCATCTAAAGAGGAATTCATTGAAGTAAAAGAGTTAATTTTTAAGCACCAAAAGTTGAACGACGAAAAAGAGGTACAAAAATTATTTCATCCTGACTTCTTGGGAAACATCGATCTTAAGTCTTCATTCGACAATTCTTTTAAAGATCTCAACGATATTATTTCAAATAAAAATTTCCCAAATTATTTTGCTCTTTGGGATTATGTCCATCGATGGATTAAATATATATATTTTGCAGTTTTTCGAAATAGAGGTCTTTTTAATTATATTACAATGCTAGATACCGATTTAGTGGATTTCACGTTAAAACTGGCTCCAAAATTAAGATTAAATGAAGATTTATACATAAAAATGCTTCTAACGACATATCCAGAGATATATAAACTTCCTGTAAAGAACAATTTTGGATTAAATTTAAACGCTGGTAAGATATTTGTATTTTTAAGAAGAGCTGAGCTGTTTTCAAAGAGAAAGATAAATGAAATATCAACTAAGTTCATAAAGAAGAATATGTTCCAAGAGAAAAGGTTAAATTATCTTGATTATGATGATCTCCTTCGACGTGACAAAGAGTATAGGGAGTATATGAGAAAAAAGTTAACAAAAATTGAAGAGAGACATTTCTTTGACAAGAATTACATTGAATACATCTGGAAAACACATTTACAAGGGAAAAAGAATTATATGAATCTTATTGGGCTATTGGTCACATTTGAGTTGTTTTTAGAAAGGTTTGTTGATTGAAATGAGGGCTGGTATTCTTACTAGCGTTTTTACTTTCTCAAACTATTCAAAATAAATATTCTAGTAGATGTATTTTCTAATCTTAGATATAGCCTCGTTTTTTAGAAAGTTTAAGATATAAGAAATTGTTTTTGGACGAATCTTTGAGATAGGTCCTAAGAATTCTTTTTCTCTTATAAGAATGGCTAATTCTTTTTTATGTTCATCATGCGCTTTTTTAATAATTTCTGCAGTCTTTTTTCGATGGTATTCATACCAAAAGTGCTTATATTTTTCTTCTTCCCAATTAAAGGGGAGAGAAATTTCTTTGATAAGTTTCTGAACTTTTTTAGGTTCGTTGTGAAATATGACCTCTGTTTTTATGTCTTTTAATGGAATTACACGCAATTCTGTTTGTTTATCTAGGTGAAAATCAATAATGGCTAGAATTCCTACTCTTGAAGTTGAACTCCATTGATGTAATGAACCTGTCCCGTCTTTGTGTCTAAAGTCAGGAAAAAAGAAATTTCCTAAGCTATATAATATTGGACAATTCTTGTGCCATTCAATTCCTTGTATGACATGAGGATGATGTCCAATAACAATTTTTGAACCCATGTCTATTGCAAGTTTTGCTAAAGCCCTTTGTTTAGGAGATGGGAACCGAAAAAACTCATATCCCCAATGAAATATCACACAAATATTCTCAGTAACAGCTTTTGCTTCATTGATCGCGGATATCATCTCGCTTTCATTTATCGAAGCACAGCCAAATGATCTCCTTGTGGCTAAAATAGATTTTACATTAATTTTATCAGTGGTAAATGCCAAAAAAGCAAAAGTTTCGTCGTTAAGTTTTATGAAAAGCGGTTTTTGGGCTTCTTCAGTATCCTTGCCAGCTCCAAAATAAAAAAATTGGTTTTTTTCAAGGATCCTAATTGTTTCTTCAAAACTTCTGACCCCAAAATCTGAAATGTGATTATTAGCAAGTGACACAATCTTGTTACAGTTTAGATTTTTCATTGAGAACAATGATTCTGGAGGTGAATATAATAAAGATGATTTATCACTCCTAGGATCACTAGATTTGGATAATGTAGTCTCTAAATTGAATACAAAAGCAGTAACATCAGTTAGACTTTTAAATAACGAAAAAAATAAATCTTCATATCTTATTTTATGTTTAGTTTTTAGGTTCTCGAATTCGCCACCCAACATTACGTCTCCACAAAATGCGATGCTGATTCTATCACCAACCTTATTATTTTGAACCACTAGACAGATCTCCAAGTGTTCAGACTTATTTTAACATCTAGATGTACTATTAAAATTGGTTCTATAAGTGTCTAATCTTGATTTCGTAAAAAAATCAAATATTTTGGGCCAATGTAAAAGACATGATGTAGATCTTACATCAATTGTTCAGCTTTTGATCAATGAACAGTCTTTATATTATTGGTGTTGTGGGAAATCCTGGATAAAAAAGAATTGTGCTTCATATTTTAGCTAATAAAACCAACAGCTTATGAAGACTGAGAAAGAAATGATCGATGGTTCTAATTAAGAATTTTCACATACACCCCTTCCAGAATATAAGAAAGATATCATACAGAATAGATAACGGTTTGATTTGTACTGAGAAGGAGTTCCCAAATAGTAGGAAAGACCTCACCCTCTGATAATCCCCTAATATCTTGCCCATAGTCATAGACATTTACATAATCCTTGAAGTCATAGACATTTACATAATCCTTGAATCTGGCGTAATTCCAGTATAGATCCAGATACCGAGAAATCCTATTAGTAAAGATATAATGACGTAAAAACTTAAGAGAATTTCGTGAATCTCGATCTTTTTTGATACGAATTTCTTGATAAAATTTCCAGACATTGTATTCTTAACCGATAAACTGTAAATTATAAGATTTATACCTCTGAAAGGATTTAAAGATTTGTGTAGTAGATTGTTACTAAACTAATTCCTTATTAAACATTTTTTAATGAATTATCGTGAATTCATAAGTGGCCTTTCAATTGCTGATTCTGGAAGACTCGAATGGAATGGTTCTTCTTTATAATAGTATGTATAATTGGACATTTTCCAGAGCTATGCGGATATTTATGATTATGGGCAAGATGTAAGGATATTTGCTGAGCGCGAGGTTTTCCCCAGTAATTGTGTAATCCTTTTTAATACAAATCAACTTATTTTATAAGTTTTTTAGGGTTAAAAATAAACTGAGACTATCTGTCGAAATAATTTGGATTATCTACATGCCATTGATGTGATCTAGCTAGACCTTCCTCTAATGGAGTTTCAGGAACACTTCCAAGAACTTTTTCGGTAAATGTCAGGTCTGGAAGAGCGCGTTTTGCATCACTAGGTCTCCAATCTTCATATACGACATTTGTTGAATAATTGGTTATTTGTTCAAGTAGCTTAATTAATCTGTTTAGTGACACTTCAGTGGGGTTTGCAATATTCAAGATTTTACCAGTTGCATTATCAACATCCATAGCAACTATTGTTGCTTTTACTACATCATCAACAAAAGTAAAGTTACGCGTTTGATTTCCATCACCAAATACAGTTAGAGTTTTCCTTTCAATAAGATTTTTTATGAATATAGGAATGACTGCAGCATATTTCACTTTTGGTGATTGTCGTCCTCCGTACACAGCAAAATATCTTAAAATTTTTACTTTTAATCCATATAAAAGATGATACACATTGCAATAATGTTCTGATCCTAATTTTCCGACTGCATAAGGGTGGGAAGGCAGAGTACTTCCATTTACACGCCTAGGAAATTCATCAGACCTTCCATAAACAGAAGAACTCGAGGAAAATACTAAACCTTCAATATCATGCTTTCGAGCAGCTTCGAGTATATACAAAGTTCCTGTTAAGTTTACTTCATGGGATAGAATTGGATTTTCAATGCTTCGTGATGCTCTGTTCATTGCAGCTAGATGGTAAATCTTTGAGCATCTAGAAACCACTTGATTGACTGTCTGCCAATCAGTAATACTTCCTTTCATTATAGTAACATTATTTAATCGTTTTAAGAGTGGTAAATTATGCGAACCTGCAGAAAAATCATCCAAAACGATTATTTTTTTTTCTTTTTTTGCCAAACTTTCGATTAAATAGGAACCTATAAAAC
>JAEOTI010000381.1 GCA_016839955.1 Candidatus Hodarchaeota archaeon
GTTCAAATTGAATACAAATGGAAAAACGATAGTCTTCATATTATTATAAATGTAGTTGAAAAAGAATCAACATTGTTACAGTTTAGCTATAATTACAGTCGAGATGATAGATTACAAGCTAATTTTCAATGGATAAATGATAATATTTTTGGATTTGGAAACAGGTTTTTAATTTCAAGTATTATTGGAAAAAGAAGGTATTCAGGAAATATTCAGCTTCAATCAGATAGATTATTTAAAACATATCTATCTTCTTCAATTAATGCATTTTATTTCAAACAAAAAAATTATACGTATGCTGATGGAGAAATATTTGGTGAATATCAGGAGCGGAGAAGCGGAATCCATGCTTCTCTTGGTCAACAATTAAAAAGGGCTGGTCTCGTTTCTTTACAACTTCGATTAGAGCAAATAACATTAAATTCAGTTTTTGGTTCGGGATATCCAATCGTCAATACAAATAGGACCAGTTTAAGATTAGAATCAATTGTAGACTCGTTTGATAAATTACCATTCCCAACAAAAGGAAGGTATCATCATTTTTATTATGAAATGAGTAACGAAGTTTTAGGAAATAATGTATCTTTTTTTAAAATATATTCTTCACTTGAATATTATTTTACGTTCTTAAGAAGATGGACTGTTCATCCTAAATTGGTTTGGGCAACTGCAGATTTAACAACACCTTTCCAAGAAATGTATATTTTGGGTGGAGAAAATTCCTTTTATGGTTATCGTTTGGACGAAAAAAGAGGAAGGAGACTTTTTAAAACCAGGCTTGAATTGAGATACTTTTTGCCAAGCAAATTGCCCTTTGATACTTATTTTAGTTTTGGTTATGATTTTGGTTCTATTTGGAAAAACAGTCTTCAGGAAATTAATTTAGAAGATTTTGTTCACGGATTTGGAACGACCTTGTCAATAAATTCAATACTTGGTGTATATTCTTTTAGTTATGGAAAAAATAGTGATAATCGAAAAGAATATTATTTTAATTTGGGTTTTAATTTTTAGCTATTCTTCCTCCGAGTTTTTATGGTTATTCTTTCCATTTCCGTTATCTTCTTCCATCACTCTTGCAACATCGGCAATTCTATCATTTTCAGATAAACGGATCAACCTAACACCCTGTGTATTTCGTCCAATTGATCTAATCCCCTGGACAGATTGTCTAATAACTAAACCTTTTGCTGAAATAAGCATCAAATCTTCGGTTTCAAAAACACCCTTAATAGCAATTAATCTCCCTGTTTTATCTGTTGTTTTCATTGAAATTACACCCTTACCTCCTCGTCGCGTTTTACGATAGTCCTGAATATCGCTTCGTTTTCCATATCCGTTTTCAGAAACTACCAACAAAGAAGCCCCACGTAGAACAGTAACCATACCAATTACATAATCATTTTTGACTAAATTGATTCCTTTTACTCCAGCAGCGGTTCTTCCCATTTGACGCACTTCTTTTTCTGGAAACCTTATTGCTTTTCCACCTGTTGTAGCTAAAATAATTTCTTGTGTTCCATCTGTTAATTTAACTTCAATTAAACTATCACCTTTATTGATGGTCATTGCGACAATTCCACCCTGGCGAGGATGTCCGAAAGCTAACAAATTAGTTTTCTTTACTCTACCTAACTTTGTTGCAAAAATTAAAGAATGTTGATCATCAAATTCTTTCACTGCAATAAAAGCAGCAATTCTTTCGCCTTTATTCAAGTTAAGCAAATTGACTATAGCTCGTCCCTTACTGGCACGGCCAGAATGTGGAATATCGTAGACTTTTAGCCAATGACATCTACCTTCTGTAGTGAAAAACAAAACATAATGATGAGTTGAGGCGACAAACAAATGTTCAAGAAAGTCTTCTGCATTGGTTGAGGCTCCAGAAGAGCCCTTTCCTCCTCTTATCTGTCTACGGTAACCAGTAACAGGGAAACGTTTAATAAATCCGGTGTGAGAAATGGTTATTACCATATCTTCTTCTGCGATTACATCTTCAATTCTAAATTCCTCTACATCATGAATAATCTCTGTGCGTCGTTCATCGCCGAACTTTTCATTTAATTCAAGAAGTTCATCTTTAATAATTTTCATTCTGAGAGCGTTGCTTTCCAAAACACTACGCAAATAAGCGATTAATTTAATTGTTGCAAGATATTCATCTTCTATTTTTTTTCTTTCAA
>JAEOTI010000382.1 GCA_016839955.1 Candidatus Hodarchaeota archaeon
GTTTTTCACCCTTCGTAAGGAATTAACATACAGTAAAAGGATAATTAATAGGTGCTTTGTGGGAACATAAATTTTTTGTAGTTAATTTTCTAACTTAAATTTTATACTTAATACCCAAGGAAGGAACAAGGCTTAATGTCAGTAAATCCAGTTGAAAACTCAATATCTTGGTTAGCCACCATTGAGAAAATGGTGAAACAGAAATCATACAAACCGATATTGCTCTTATCAGTGATTGCAGAACTAGAACAAGGAAACATTAATGAAAATAATATCCCCTTAACTGAATCTATCACTGAGCGTTTCAATGCTTTCTACAAGGGAATTGGAAATGAACAGGCACAAAAAAAGGCTCACCTACCTTATTATTATCTGAAGACCGATATATGGTCGATTCATTGGAAGCCAGGAGCCTCTCAAAAATGTCCCAGCTCTGACCGAGGAGCAAAAAATCAGATTGATTATGTTTCGTTTAAGCCAGGATTCTTTGAACCTTTAAAAAACCAACAGATTCGAAATATCATTAAAGAAAGATTATTCCTCAAAGCGGAAGAAGACATTCGTCAAAAAGATCCTTTCAAGAACGAGCTCTTCATACCTCCGAAGAATATTCCCGAGATCATTGAGAAAAATTTTGGAAAAACGCTATCGGATATCGAGGAAGAATCTCAATTCGATACTGATCAATTAACGCTTGACTTTGCACAAGAAAAGCTATTACAGGAATTTCTTGTTAAACGTTGGAATGACATACCAGAATTCCGTGAAAGAGATTTACAGATCTTTCGGGGAGCAAATATAGGTGTGGAGTACAACACTGAAACAGCGGGAAGGATAGATATCTTAGCTGAAGATAGAAATAGTAGAGATCTCACTGTTATCGAGTTAAAACGGGGTCTAGGTGGAGAACGACATTTAGGCCAACTTTTACGTTATATGGGATGGGTACGAACGAAGCTATCAGAGGGGAAAAACGTTTTTGGGTTATTAATTGCCTCGAAATTTAAGGAGTCCGTACAATATGCCATTCAAGAACTGCAAACAGTGTCATTAATGGAATATGAACTCAAATTTCGACTCCTTCCAATTAAATTCTTATAATTAATGCACTATGCTCAGGTGAGAAAATTATGGAAACGATCTACAATAAAGCAATTAGAGATAAAATCCCTGGGATTATTGAAGCCAAGGGTCTAAGATGTGAGATCAGAACTCTTAAGAATGGAGAGTACTTACCCCATTTAGAGAAGAAATTGGAGGAGGAAATAAAAGAATATTACCAAACAAAAAGTATAGAGGAATTAGTTGATCTATTAGAAGTAGTGTATAGGATAATTGAGTTACGAGGAGTATCATCATCTGAGATTGAAGAAATAAGAACAAGAAAGAATTTGGAAAGGGGATCTTTCTCAAAAAATCTGTTTCTTGTGAAAACGAGTGGATAACTAACAGTATACGTTGCAATAACAGTATTCTCTAAATATATTCTAAAATTACATCTTTCAGAAAGTGATTTTGATGTCTGTGAGTCGTGTTCGCGCTATTATTAAGGAAATTTTCGAATTACAAAATGAATTGAGACGAATTGCTCCTAATTTTAATTGGGGTGGATTAGGAAATTTGTTAGGGGATTATGGAGAATATATGAGTCTAAAGTCGTATGATTTGACTCCTGCTCCAACTGGTACAAAAGATCACGATGCTTTAACAAAGGATGGACTGACTGTACAGATTAAAACAAATCGTTGGGCATCTCAGATAGGATTCAGGGGTGTTTCTGACTTATTGCTTGTAATGCACGTAACCGATGAAGCTGAAATAAACGAATTGTATTATGGTTCAGCTAAAGCCGTTTTAAAGGAAGCACGATACTCAGAGCGCGATAATAAACACATGATTGCAATATCTAAACTAAAACAATTAACTAAAAAGGAAAAAATACAGAATCTAAATAAATTTCTTGATTAAAAATCAGTGAAGACAAAATAATCTCGACGTCCAATCGGGCATTGACGAGAGTTGATATAATATCATATAACTAACGTTAAACAAACTTTATAGCAATCTCTGATATCAATATGTTGCAAAACTGCAGATGTAGAATTAAATTACCTTAACAAATATGTCCAATCTATTTTAATAGTTCTATTCTCAATAAATTTTCCAAATTTCTTATGAGGATATATGAGTTGACCATTTTTAAGCACATAACAAAAGATCCATGCTGTAAGTTCCAAATCTCTTCTCAAATACTCCTTAACCTCTGAATATCTTCCTTCTTTCCACAATTTAGGAATTATTAATGTGTCTTCTGTTTTTGTCATTCCTAGATTCAATTTTCCTAGATCATTGAGACCAATGTATTCTTCTGTTCTCTTATAGAGTAGAGCAAATGTATCTATTGTTTTAACTTCCAGATTCTTGATAAAATCTGCTGTAAGATATTCTTCGACCACTACGTAATCAAATCGTAGTAGATTATGCCCAATAATGATATCATATTCACTTAATTTCTTTTTTAACTGTCCAGTGTCTGTTTCAGTATAATAATCATATTTTGGGAAATCTTCTTTTTGATCAAATGTTAATACTCCAGCAATAGCCATTCCGATTTCTTTCAATATCATGGGAAAATGTTGCTTTTTTTCAGATGATGATAGATCTTCCCATTCTGGAACAATGTCTTTGAATAGTTGTTTTGTTTCAATATCAAAGAATGCTATTGTCTTCCCTGAGAATTTCTTGAGTTCGAATAACAGATTGCCAATATTTTCATTAGTACTCATCTATAATCCCTCACAATTGTATTAACCATTAAATATTAAGCCAGTGTTCGTAGATCATTGCCATAGCCAAAGTATCTAATTCACAATATCTTAGTAGGCCTTTAACAATTTCTTTCCTTTCTTGCTGTGATATATCAGTAAATTGGAGTTTCCCATACGGGTGAAAATGATAAAAAAAAAGTGAAAGAATAGGGATTAATCCCCTATCCTAAGAATTATTTTTTCTTTTTATCTGCTGCTCGCATTGCCCGCGCTTTGAAGTCCTGACTTTTTCCAGACTTATCCGCAGCACTTTGAATCCGACGGGCAGCTTCTTTAGTCATTTTACTCTTTTTCGACAATATTCAATCTCCTTTTTGTTAGTTAGACGGTTAACTCCGAACATATCTGTGACGGAGAACCGACTGGCGCTAAGAAACTCCCACTATTCGCTTACCAGAATTAACAAAAATATTACGTGTCTCATAAGTCAGAGTGAATTAAACTTAACTGTTAGCGAAGATAGTTGCCTTCTTCTTCACAATTCTAACCATTCTTTCGCATTTTTTATACAATACTCTCTTCTAGTATCTTAATTCTCAGTCTCAACATTTCAGATCAGTATATATATGCTTAATTTCTGATTAGAATTTCCTAGCAAGTGAGAAGAATATATCCACTTATATAAAGTATTCCTTCTTTGGGTAAAAAAAAGCTAGATTATATATGAACAATTTGGCTCTAAATTAATCTTTCCAGTTGCTGTATCAATTTTCCCCCACGTTCTATTAATTTCTCTTCAATATGCTTTTTTGTTATTAATATTATAATTTGCCATCCAGTTTCCACAAAGTTTTTTATCAACTTCACTTGTTCCTCAAATCTCTCCTCATCAGATGCCAAAAACGGATTTTCCATAAGGATAAACCCTTTATCTAAACACTTCTTACCCAAAGCTAGACGGACCGCAAAATAAAGTTGAGATAATTCGCCATGGCTAATTTGATCTAAATTTTGTTTAATATCACTCTCACGAAGAAGTATGAAGCTTCCTTCATTGGGGTCATAATTTACTTCTTTAAACAAGCCATTTGTTATTTTATTTGTAAATTCTGATATCTTTGTATCAGTATGAAAAAATTCAGCGATTTTTTGAGTTTCTTTTTCATAAATTTTATCGAAGATGTGATAAGCTTCGGTATTTATTTCCATATCTTTTTCCATCACAGTAACCAGTTCTCTCAACCATTCTAAAAATCGTTCTAAGGATTCTATATTTGCTATCTCCCATTCAAATACTTCCCCTAAAATGTCCTCAAAATCGAAAGGAAATTTTGAACAGTTTGTTACTATTGTGTGTAAATTCTTATCGAATGCTTCTTTTTCCTCTCTTAACTTTTCTATATTTACTTCTGTAGTTTTTAAAGTTTCTTTTAACGCTATAAACTCATCCTCATTAAAATCTAAGGATATGGTTATATCTACTTTGTTTTTTTCTTGATTTAAGATTTGTTGCAGATTTAAATAATTAATTTCTTCAACCTGAATTCCTTTAAATAACTCTGAATCTTGTAATACACCTTTTGACAGTAGTAATTCAGTGCTTAAAGAATCTATATTCCTTCTATTATCTGTTAAATATTCTGTGATACTATCGATATCGTCATGTGGTAGCGAAAATTTCTTTGCAACATAGAAAATTTCTCTTTTCAAGTTTTTTCTAGCATTTATTTTATTTTTTGTATTAATTACTCCAATAAGACACCAGACTATACCAAGAAGGCCAAAAATTGAGATCAATCCAAGAAGCAATAAATCAGGATTAAGAATGGCACTAAGTACAGGAATCAAAGACAAAATGAAAAAGATAATAGTATAATTTCTCCACGTTTTTAATTTTGATTGATAATCTTGGATTGTTTTCGTGTCTAAAAGGAAATTATTGCACTTTTCTTCTAATTCACTGAACTCTGGCTTCTCTAATTCCTTTACTTTTTCTGCATTATTAATAATAATTTCAAGATGATTTTCTAATTTCTTAATTTCCCCAATCTTCTTTCCTTCTTCAAGTATCTCAATCTGATGCGTGATTTCATCTTTTTTTTGCTTTAACTGTGATATCTCAACCAAAAATCCTATTCCAGACTGGATTAAGTCATTTTCCAGAAAAGATTCAATTTCTGAAATTAAAGTCTTAGCTTTAGTTAACTGAGTCTTTGGTTTATTGAGGTTTTTACGATTAGAAAGTTTGCTTGGAGATGTCATTCTCCCTTGTAAGAGCAAATTTTCTTTTATGATTTCTATCTCATCTAAATCAAGACCAATTAATCGTGGGATAATATCATGATAAAATTCTTGTCCTTCTGTAATCTCACACATACCATCTTTAATAATAAATATATTATCTAAGTCATCACAGAGGATTTCGGAACAGGATTCAATAGTTTGTTTGCCATCAAAAGAAATGTGGTTCTCATCATCATAGATAACTAGTTCACCAATTGGGTAATCTTCTATTATTTCTTGAGAAACCTTTCTGGCTTTTTTCCTCCCCATGAAGAATTTCTGTAAGGCTTCTAAGATAAGAGTCTTTCCTGAACCATTAGGACCATAAATAACGTTCAACCCATTTTGAAAAGTAAGATTAATAGACTCAAGTGGACCATACTTTAGGATATTGAGTGATTTGATCTCCATTAATCCTCACTCCTGACTATATCTCTCATAGCTTGTATTACTACTCGTTCAAGAGACTCTTTTTCGATTTTTGATTCACTCTGCTGGATTTCCTCTTGAAATCGCTCATACAATGGATGTTCGAGAATTTTTGAGACATTTGTGTAATTATTTTCTATTTCAATCTCTTTTCGTATTTCTTCAAGTCGTTCCCTAAATGAAATTTCGTCCATTTTCCCGAATCCATCAATTTTAATGATGAACTCTCCATTTTCCGTCACGACTCTATTTACCCACTCTTCAATTTTTCCAAAGACAGCTGATTCCTTATCTGGAAATGAATCTACGTTTAAAATGTCACGATAGAAAGATCCTTCGAGTATGATAGAATCAAGGTTACGAGTATTCGTATCTAAGAGTGCAACTGCACGCTCACCGATTTCTTTCCAAGTAATTGATATCGGAGAACCGGGATATACAAAGGTGCAATTAGAACTTAGTTCTCTTCGATCAAATTTTGAATGAAAATGTCCTGCGAGAATAAAATCATAATTGAGAGCTTTTAATGTAGATTTATCTATTTCAAAATATTTAGTTTCCTGTTCTCCAAAATCATCTTTTAAAAAGCTAATATCTAATGTGCAAGGTAGGAGAAGAATATTTAATGCATCTGTTTTTCTATTTTTAGCAAGTTCTATCAGTAATTCATCAGAAATGCGTGATATAAAAGGAACTCCAACAATATTGACACTTTTATCAGTGTCAAGGGAGTAGCTTTCAACTGGTCTATTTATTAAAGCGCGAAAATTAGTTCCAA
>JAEOTI010000064.1 GCA_016839955.1 Candidatus Hodarchaeota archaeon
CGCCTTCTTCCAATACCTGTTAAATTTTCCAGCTCAGGAATGGTATAAAATTGTTTTGTTTCAGTCGCAATAGCAAATATTTTGCGAATATCTGAAACAATGGATTTTTCGTCATCTCCTCTTTTGTTCTTATTCTTAGCTTCTTCAGATGACATAATTGTCACGATTTTCTTTCCTTTCTATCATCTTATTCAAAGTATTGAATTCATTAAATATCTTCACATTTTTGATGATTCTTTGGATATAAATGCAAAGGTATATTAAAATGAATCATCTCACATCAATAATAGGGATGTTTGGTGGCAACTGCACAATCTTATGATATGATTAACATGGTTCAGACCATAGCAGAAAGACAATATCTCTCCAAGGTTATTATGCCACCTACTTGCCTGTTAGACGATGGACATCTGAATATTGTAGTAGATACAGATGGTTTGGATTTAAAATTTAAATTACACCTTGAAACAAATTCAGGGAGTTACAATTCATGGTCTTCTTCGTTAAATACTTATCATTTTCAGTTTCTGCATCAAAGTATCATTGAACGATTAATGGAACAGACTTCGCAACTTCCAACAATTGTGTTAGGGAACGATGCAAGTCAAGTGACGATCCAAGAACCAACAGCAGGCATTTTCACATTTCAAATTAATCGAAGAGATACTAAACCATCAAGTACGTTAGGGGATCGAGAATCCATCTATACGGTAGCTGAACAATGTGCTTCTCTATTCAAGTTTCTCAAAGATGCTTCTCAGACCATTCAACATCAGTCCTATGTACCAGAACAAGCATTTGTACCAGAACGAGTGGATCATTTAGCAACAGGAACTGAACTCCGACATAAAATCTATAATGTGCTTCGGAATGCATCATCAGTCTTTATCATGATATATGCGATCTCCGAACCTAGTGTGTCTCACGCCCTTGAATGTGTCTTACGACGCGGGGGACTCGTAGAGATCTGGACAGGAACACCTCATCAAGAGATTTTGCGTAGACAACGACACCTATTAAATCGTTTAGCTCGATGGCCGACTTTCCGATGGTTCGAAGTGAAAGGGATTCACGATAAATGCCTAATTACGAATAAAGGGATTCTGACAATGTCAGCGAATTTGACAGCAAATGGATTATACCGGGGAAGTGAGTCGGGAGTCTGGATGGAATGGCCACCAGAACATCTAACATATTTTGTATGGAATTATCGACTTAAACTAGAAAATTATGCCTTTACAATATTTCAGGAACATCAAAAAGAGAAGAAAAGATGATATCAACGATTTGATTCTGAAATAAATTCTTTTTATTCTGAAAACATTAAAAACATTAAAACAACTTTGAGGTTGAAAGAACTATAAATTAAGTGAAAAGGAATGGATTCAACTCTTCCAAACATTAAGAAAGCAAATAAACTCATTAAAGAAGAGATGGTGAAAGAATTTCTTTCATTTTGGGAGAAAATCCCCGGTAGTGAGTTACAAAAACTAGCGGATCAAGCGCTCTTCGATAAGGCACTTCAACGATGGGAAAATCAAGCTAAAACATATTATCAAAAATATCAAATGAAAGATAATGAAGTTGAAGTAATTTGGCATGATAATTATTGGAATACCTATAGAAGTATTTCAATTAAAGTAAATCGTTTAGGAATGATTCATTTTCCTTATACTGCATTTCGTTTTCAAGCGATTAATCCAAGGTCTTATGAATACTTTTGGAAAGAGTTCCAAAAGAAAAAATCACAAACTATTCAGCAATTAATGGTAAATATATGGGAGCTTTCACGAAATTTAGTTGCAGAATTAAATCCTGTCGAAGTTCTATTGTTACAAACATCAATCAACGAGTTAGAGGATGATCATTTTCAAGCAACAGGATGGTTTGCTCCTCAATATTTTGTTAATAAAATTAAAATACCAGAAACTCAAATTTCAAAGAATCTTAAACGACTTTATGCATGTGGAATTTTACAATCACAAGTAGTGATGAATTATGGTCGTCTGGGATTAATTCCTAAATTATTGGTCTCAAAACGACCTTTAGAGAGCTTAGAGGATGATTATTGTTACTGTCATTTATTTTCGCCAAAAAATGATGTATATTATTCTAGTATTGCTGTCCCTCCTGGGGCTATAGAAATGGGGTGGGATCAAGAATTATCGGATTCAGAAAGTCTAAAAGACATCAGTATTTTTGTTTTTGGTTGGAATCTATCACACTTAACTAAAAATGGATGGATTCCTTATTCTAAGGACTTAACGATTGGTAACGCAATAAGTTATATTAAAATTAATTATAATGAACCACCATTGAAACTGACTACAACAGACATAGACTACTTAGAAAAAAGTTATCAAGTAGGAGCAAGGGGAATCCGAGGAGAAAAAGGACCGCGAGCTCAGTCACAAGTTAAAAATTTAGGTAAACAAGGTGCATTTAAGTGGATTCCTACGTACAGATCTTTAGGATTAGCGTCAAGTATTTTTATCCATGCTGTGGGATCTCAGGAAGTACTTCAGGAGATTATTCAGCGAAGTAAAGTATTTCCATTATTTCGTTATTTCCTTGGAAAAAACTGGATTCTAATAATCTTAACAATCCCAGATGCATGGATCTATAAAGCTCTACTCGATTTTACGGAATTAAGTAGAAAAATAACAGTAGAATCTTTTAATATAGATGTTCATCCAGACGCTGTAGAACGATTCCTGCCTTTACAGAAGCTCTGGGATACCAAGCGTAATGAATGGATTGCAGCATAATTTGTTCTTGGACTATAAAAAGAAAAAAGTCTGATAAATGGAGAGAGTAATTAAATGGCACAATTGTCTATTCAGGAACTTATTGAACTGCAAGCAGAACTCCAATTCACACATTTTCCTTTTATGGCAACCCATATTGGAGTTCACGATTATGATGATTGTATAGGAATTCATTCTAATACTGTGTGGACAGATTTTATTCAAAAACAAAGAAAATGGGAAGAACAACTAAGTCAAATTGATCGATCTCAATTAAATAATATTGAACAAGAAGACCTTGAATATCTTCAACAATTGGTCGAGATGGACTTTTTTCTATTTGAAGTTCAAAAAAATGCAGAAAAGAGTCCATTTCAAGGGATTCCAGGTGGACAGATTCGATTATTATATAATCGAAATTTTGAACCTTTTCCAAAGCGTCTAGAAAAGATTGTAAGTGTTCTTGATCAAATACCAGAATATTTAATCACTGCTCGACAGTGGTTAAAAGATCCAGTAAAAATTTGGGTAACTAAAGCAATTTCAGTATTAAACGGATTACCTAATTTCTATGATAACATTATAACTTATTCAGAGGAGAGAGTATCTGAAGAATTATTAAATCACCTGCAACAG
>JAEOTI010000383.1 GCA_016839955.1 Candidatus Hodarchaeota archaeon
CCTACTCTCATCTATAGAGATCAGATTGAGAAAATTCAACACTTAGACATTCATGGTCTTGCCCATATTACTGGGGGAGGATATACAAAACTTCACCGCCTTACAAATTATAACTTAATTTTTGACAATTTTCCCCTCAAGATTAAGTTAATTTTTGAAGAGATACAAAGGATTGGAAAGATCAAACAAGAAGAAATGTTTCAAACATTCAATATGGGGTTTGGATTCATCATTATTTTACCTCAATCACAGACTCCTGAAGCTTTAAGCCTCTTAGAAGAAGCAAACGGGGCTTGTCATTCAATCGGTATAGTCCAAGGTGAAAAAGAAGGAAAAATAATATTCCCAGATCATGGAGTGGAGTTTAATGGTATGTAAAATATTAGATGGAAGGAAAGCTGCCACAGAAATACGAAAAAAAATACGAATCGAAGTAGAACAGCTTACTGTCAATCCCTTTCTCGCTACTGTTCTTGTTGGACAAGACTCTTCTTCAAAGGTTTATGTTGGGATAAAAAAGAAAGCTTGTGAAGAATTAGGCATAACAAACGAAATGTATGTGTTTAACGGGGATGAGACTCCAAGAGATCTAAAAAATTTCATACATTTTCTAAATCATGATCGAGAAGTACATGGAATTCTTATCCAGTTACCACTCCCAGCACAATTTGATGAACTAGAAATTATTCAATCAGTTAATCCCCGAAAAGATGTTGATGGATTTCATTTTCAAAATGTTGGAAAGCTTGCATGCGGCTTTCAAAATCGTCCTGGTATTTATTATCCTGCAACACCTGCGGGGATTCTAGCATTACTTGATTTTTATGATATTACTATTGCGCGATTAAATGCTGTTATTATTGGCAGGTCTAATATTGTGGGAAGACCCCTTGCTCGACTTTTAGAACATAATAATGCCACTGTGTCGTTGTGTCACTCAAAAACACAAAATATTCCAGAGTATACAATAAATGCTGACATCCTTGTCTCAGCTGTTGGGCGAGAGAATTTTGTTACAAAAGATATGGTAAAACCAGGGTCTACTGTTATTGATGTAGGCACAGTCAGAAGAAAAGACGGCACCCTCACTGGAGATGTCGATTTTGAGTCTGTAAAAGAGATTGTTAATGCTATTACCCCCTCACCTGGTGGAGTGGGTCCTATGACTGTTACTATGCTCATGAATAATGTTGTCCAAGCGTGTAAATACTATCAGGAGCGTTTTAAAAATTGAAAAAAATCGGTGTTATGATCTCAGGTCGTGGAACAAACCTTCAATCTATACTAGATGCTCATGAAGAACCTAGTTTTCCTGGTAAAGTAGTAGTTGTTATTTCTAACAAACCAAATGTTCAAGGGTTAGAAAGGGCAAAGAAGGCAAATGTTCCAGCCGTTGTTATTGATAATAAAGAGTTTGAAAGTAGAACTGCTCATGAAGAAGCTATTACTGAATCTCTTAAGTCTTATAAAGTGGATCTTGTCGTCCTTGCAGGATACATGCGATTACTTTCACCTCTTTTTCTCAAGAAATTTCCAAAAGCCGTGATTAATATTCATCCTTCCCTTCTACCTGCTTTTCCAGGAATGCACGGTCAAAGACAAGCAATAGAATATGGTGCTCGTGTCTCAGGTTGTACTACTCACTTTGTTGACGAGGGGGAGGATACAGGTCCTGTCATTCTTCAAAAAGCAGTTCCTGTACTTCAGGATGATGATGAAGATACCTTAGGAGCGAGAATTCTTCAAGAAGAACATAAAATTATGGCTAAAAGTGTCCGTCTTTGGTGTGAAGGAAAGCTACAACTTGACGGACGCCATGTTCGAATATTGGATTAGAGGTTAATTTCTATGTGTGGAGTACTTGGATTATTTGGATCTAAAATGGAATTAGACACATTTCGACTTTGGTTAGGGTTTCTTACCCACCGAGGACAAGATGCTTCTGGAATGGCATGGGTAGAAGAATCTGGAAAAATTTCTATTGCCAAAGTTCATGCATATCCTGAAAGAATCCCTCTGCCTTCGCTTAGATCTAATATGATCCTTGGAAGTACTCGCTATCCGACCCATGGTCATAGGATAGTAGGAGAAAAGGATATTGACAGGTTTGCACAACCCTTTACAAGTCATACGCCGTTTGGACATTTAGCTCTTATCCATAACGGTCAAATTACAAATATTTCTGAATTTGCTCCTGAAAAACGATATCATTCCGACGCAGAAGCGATTTGTGATTATTTAGCTAAAAACATCACCCAAGCAGAGGGGAGACTTGAACCAGCTGTTACAACAATTCTAGAAAGAGTAGATGGTGCATTTAGTATAGTTGGTGCTTTGTGTTCTCCTGAGAAAAGAGAATTTTTCACTTTTAGAGATAAGTGGGGTTTTCGACCTCTAGTATGGGGATTTCATAACGGATATGTTACAGTAACTTCTGAGACGGTAGTTCTTGATCACATAGGAGTAGATAATCCTCAAATAGTAAAACCAGGAGAATTGATTACATTTACTTGTTAGATAAAAGGGATGGACAATGATGGAAGAGAAATCCATAGAAAATACTGTTTATTGTGATGAATCTGTTAAAGTTCATGTAAAAACAACTCAACTTATCAGCAGTCCTCAAACAGCTCATTGTATGTTTGAACATGTTTACTTTGCCCATCCAAGTAGCTATATTGAAAATAGATCTGTTTATGACGTCCGACATCGATTAGGAATCAATCTCGCTACAGAAATCAAAAAACGAGGAATAGATATCGATTTTGTTGTCCCAGTCCCAGATTCTTCTCGAATTGCAGCTCAAGCAATTGCTGAGACGTTAGAAATACCTCTCCGAGAAGCGATTGTTAAAAACCGCTATCAGACTTCTCGTGTATTTATTTTAGCAGATTTAGAACGAAAAAGAGTAATTGAACGAAAATACCTCTTTGTACCTTCACTTATCAAGAATAAAAAAGTTTTACTTGTAGATGATTCAATTGTGAGAGGAGATACCTCGAAAAAGCTAATGGAACGATTAAGAACCTACAACGCAAAGTGGATAGGTTTAGCAAGCACCTGTCCTCCATTAATACGAGCTTGTTATTATGGCATCGATTTCTCGATTGATGAAGAATTAATTGCCAGAAATAAATCCTTAGCAGAACTATGTGAACTAATAGGGGCTGATGAGATATTCTATCAAGGAATCGGTGATCTTGTTGATGCTATTGGATTATATGGAAAATTGTGCACAGCATGTATTACTGGGGAGTACCCAACCCCAGGAGGAAAAAAACTCCGTAAAAAATTAAGTTCGGGGCAAATCAATCCTCATATTACTCATTATGATCAATAAAGGTGAATGATAAGAATGAATGTCATTTGTGTTGGAAGTGGAGCACGTGAACACGCTATTGTTCGAAGTTTAGTAAAAGATGGCGCAAAGCTAACTGCCATAATGGATAAAAAGAATCCTGGTATAACAAGACTAGCAGAAAAGGTTATTATTACTCCATTAAAGGCTCCTTGGGATCTAGAAGATCTGAATGCTGAGTTCTGTGTGATTGGCCCAGAAGGTCCACTTGCTGAGGGACTTGCTAATTATTTAGAAGATAAACATAATATTCCTTGTATTGGTCCACGAAAAGCTGTTGCACGTTTGGAAACAAGTAAAATATTCGCCAGAACATTACTAGAAAAACATAATATTGATGGAAATCCTCCTTTCAAAGTTTGTTCAACAACAGAGGAAGTTAAAGAGTTTTTACAAGACTTTCCAGAAGTAGCGATAAAGCCTGACGTTTTAACAGGAGGTAAAGGAGTAAAAATAACAGGTGACCATCTTAAATCTTCTGAGGAAGTCATCCAGTACACTGAGGAACGTATGAAAACTGATGGAAAAGTAGTCGTTGAAGAAAAACTCGTAGGGCAAGAATTTACTCTCCAAGCACTCTGGGACGGACGAACATTAAGTTCAATGCCACTAGTTCAAGATTTCAAACGATTACTTGATGATGACAAAGGACCAAACACTGGTTCAATGGGATCCTATTCTCTTCCAAATCATAAACTTTCTTTCTTAGAGGAAGAACACATCAAAAAAGCAACAGACATCATGATAAA
This sequence comes from Candidatus Hodarchaeota archaeon, assembly GCA_016839955.1. The sequence goes on from JAEOTI010000383.1 coordinate 4,108, forward strand.
ATCACTTCAAGCAGCTCAAAAGGATACTGGAGAAACCTACCGAGGAGTACTCTATGGACAATTCATGGTTAGTGAAGAACAGGTGTCTTTGATTGAATTCAATTGTCGCTATGGTGACCCAGAAGCAATGAATGTATTACCACTTCTTGAGACCAACTCGCTTAACATGTATTACCAGATGGTTGAAAAAAAATTGGAAGCAATTAAATTCCAACCTAAAGCTACAGTTTGCGTATATCTTGTTCCAAAAGGCTATCCAACAAATCCAGAAAAAGACAAACTAGTTGAAATACCATCAGAACTACAGGATTCAATTTATTATGCATCTGTATATGAGAAAGAAGGAAAAATCTACACAACTGGTAGTCGAGCACTTGCCGTGTTAGGTGTAGGACCATCTGTTCCAGAAGCAAGAAATAATGCTTATAAAATGATTAGCAATTTTGGAGATTCTCTTTTCCATAGGACGGATATAGCAGCTAAGATTGTATAACTGTTATTCCCTCCACTGAAGTCCAAAAAAGTCTCGTTGCTCAGCAATTTTAGTCAGGGGAATTCCCCATCTAGCAATAATTGGGGAATTAATTTCAGCCCAAATATTCCAGCCTTTTCTTTCTAACCTTTTAATATCCTCTAGAAAACTACCAACCCAGGTCCCTGGTAGTTTTACAACAGCTGTTCCACAAGTATCACCGATAAACATCTCTGCATAGGGTAATGCTTGAAGTGTGTTTGAAATATATTTTACTTCTTCTGTAGTACCTTCATAGCTAAGCATTAACCAAGTTTCGAGCCCAATTCGAGAGATAACTACAAAAGGAGCAAAAATTTTTTCTTGGAGCAGTTTTTGAAATTTTCTTCTTAGTGATCGGACTGAAATTCCTAATGCTTTTGCAATATCAGAATAGTAACCTCCTGCAACGAGATTTACTTGATCAATCAACCAAAAGTCATTTTGAGAAAAATTTCCTTGATTTTCTTTTGGTGTAATATCATGAAAAAAACCACTTGAAGGAAGATCGATAATTTCAAGGTCAGGATTGTTAAGAATTCGTACTGGTTCTTTCCAACTTGTCGATGTTTTGGTGGTTAGTTGGTCTAAATTTCGAGAGATATGATACTGATTGATTTCAAAATAATCTTCTGGAATAAAATCAAATACATTAGATTCAATTGGAATGTAAAGAATGGAAATATACCGTGGATGTCGTGTATGGATTGTTCGCAGAGTAAATGGTTCTAATTCAGGAGGTAAGGGCACCGAATGATTTACTCGAATTGCTTGAAATCCTAATTTTCCCAGGTTAGTAAGATAACGAGGACTCACAACACCTAAATACCAATAAACATTTTCAATACGTTCGATTGCTCTCTCTGAACATTGTAGATGTTCAACTAACTCCCTTTGTGATGGAAGTTGATTTGAGGAATTAGTTTTAATTGCACGTGCAAGTGCTTGTAAATATTTTACAGATAAGTTAGTACGTGCAACTGAATACTTTGCACGTGTTTCAGTAAACAAATCAACAAACTGTGGTAGATTTCTAAATTCTGGATTGCGTATTAATTGCATCAGAATTTTTTTCAAAAATGGTAAATCGTCATTATGTCTAACTTCGATAAAAAGGTTCCATGGGAATAAAAACGAATGACCACCACTAGCTCCATAAAGCCTTATTGAGTGAAAAAACTCCCTATCATACCTGTCCCCTCGAATACTTTGAGGAAGTGAGGATTGTTTAAAAATTGGGATTGAATTGTTATCTCTGTCAAATTTGTCTGCTAGATGTGTAAGATTAGCAAAATCTTGTTTAGATATTGTTGTGAATGAAGAAAAGGTCTTTCGACCTCCTTGATTTTTTACGTACCCACGAATTCCTAACCATGTTTTTAGAATTTGTTGAACGGGTTGAGAGAGATTAGGCAGTTGGAATAATGTAGATACTAAAGTTTGAAGTTCCGTATCAGGTAAAAGAGAAGAATATTTAGAACCTTTCATTTCATATTAATTTCTATAACAACATCAATATAAACCTTCAGAAAAAAGTCGGAAAATGGGCCTTATCATTTAAAATACTCGTAAAGTCTAGAAAATGATAAGGCTAACACTTGATCAGGAGAATATTTAATGAATATAAAAACTAGCCTTAATTCAGTCCATATACGAATTCCAAAGAAACGACTCCTACTAATTGGACTATTCCTCAGTTGGATCCTACTTTCAACTGTTATTCCTGTCCCTGCTCCACCAGGAGATGGAACTATAGGACCTCAATAAAAGGAGTTTAATTTCGTGATAGAAGCATCTATGGTAATACATGATCCTTCATATACCTCCTCACCGGTTCTTTCGACAGACTGGTTGAAAGGAATCGAAGATACACCAGGTTGGCGACTAAAAGTTCTTGGAAGACTCCTTAAGTTTGTCTCAGAAGATATCAAGACAATAGACAACATTGGAGACGACTTCTTTCTCAAAATTGATGAAGATGTTGAAAATGCTGAATTAAAGGTTTTTTTACAAATGATAAGTCTATTAACGGGTTCTATTCCACGGATTCACCGGGAAACCCCTGATAAACTTATTCTCCTAGCTCGTCCATAGCCTAGGAGTACCTGAATGTCGGAACCTTTACGACTCGTCATTGCTGGCCTGCCCAGCACAGGAAAAACTTCCCTAGTGAAGTTGCTAAGAGGAGAAAAATTGGAGAGAGATTGCTCTACACTTGGTGTCGATGCTGATATCTGGCGACAAAAAGATCAGATATTCCACCTTCTTGATCTAGGTGGAGCCGAAGCTTTTCGAAGGCATTTATGGGAGCGATTTATCCCGATTGCAGATGGGACTATTTTTATAATCGATGGAACAGATCTAGAATCTTTTGAAGAAAGTTATTATTGGTTAAATAGAGTCTATGGGTGGATGAGGCCTAATACTCCGTTGCTTATATTATGGAATAAGAAGGACAACAAAAAGTATTCTTCCTTTGCTCAATTTAAATTTTTTAGAAAATTCACCTTTGAACACTTTGATTTAACAGGTTTGTTTGAGGGCTCTATTACACAAAACACTGGCATTGATCATGCATTATCATGGATTGTAAATATTTTAAACAGAAATCGACAACAAACTAAAGTGAAATCAAAATATATTGCAGTACGTTTCTATTCACGCCACCCTGAAATCCTTTTGTCACAAGATGGTCATCATGAACTGATGGAAGTTACTTTTGAAGTAATTCAACAATTATTCTTGTCAACTCTTTTAAATTTAAAATACATTCCATTAGCTGGAGGGCTTTACGCCGTATCCAGAAGTTCTCCAACATTTTATTGCACAGCTATCTTCCAAAAAACTACGCCTGTTGATTCTGCTCTTAATTTATTGGAAGATGAGCTAATTCACTTTGAGCGAAGTCTATCATTTTCCAAAGATTTTTTCCCAACAATTTCTGTTGAAACTTGAAGGAGACGGATATTAATGGCAAAAAGGCCACTCCAGAAAGAGATGTATTCTACAAGAAATGATACCACCACTCTCATCAAAATAGACTGGAGAAATCTAACTGATAAGAAAATCTACAAATTACTTGCGAAAAGAGGACCATTGACATGTCCAGAACTATCTAAAGAAACAGGATTATCGCCTTCCACTCTCTACGATGCATTAAACCGACTTATGATCCAGAAATTGATAAAAAATTTTCCAGAAGACCGTCAAACCAGAGGACGACCAAAAATCTTCTTTATGGTCCCAGAATGAATACTTACTAATACTTCCACTGAATTCCAAAAAACTCTTGCTTCTCAACAATTTTCGACAATTTAATACCCCATAATGCCTTTACTGGGGAACTTATCGTCGTCCAAATATTAATTCCGTTTTTTTGAAGATTTAACACATCTTTAAGATAAGTAGGTAACCATTTATTAGGTAACTTCATTATTGCAAATCCTTTAGTTTTTCCCCAAAATAGTTCGGCGTAAGGAAATGCATACAAATTGTTGATAATTCTTTGGATTTCCTCAAAAGATCCCTCAAAACTCATAAACATAATCACATTTAATCCAATTCTATTAATATCATAAAAAGGTGTAATAATTCCTTCAGATAGTAATATCTGAAATCTATCTCTGAGATAGCTTTCTGAAGTTCCTAAAGCATCTGCTATTTCTTGATAATACCCTGAGATTGCAATTTGATCAATTATAACAAAGTCAATTAACGGTCTAATTTGTGAAGAGAATTTTGAAGTTAGATTGTAATCAAGTCCTTTACGAATTCGGGATTCAATTACTACTCTATCTTCATCTAATAAGAAACGTACAGGATAAAGCCAACTTTTCTCAACTTTATAATAGAGTTGATCAAAATTCCGAGATAATTGATAAAAATTAAGAATTTGAAATCCTTTGGGAACATATTGTATCACATCAGAATCAATTGGAATATATAGGATTGAACTAAATCGGGGATGTCTAGTAAAGTAAGTTCGGAGAATGAATGGATCAAGAATCTCAGGTAATGAATCATTATGATTAACTTGTACTGCTTGAAATCCTAATTTTGCCATATTAGTAATATAACGTGGTCCAATTACTTGTAAATATCTAAAGACATTGTCTAATCGATGAAGAGCTGATTCTGAACAATTTAAGATTCCAGCAAACTCCTTTTGATTATAAAAACCATGTTGAGTTTTACTATCAATCGGATGAGTTAAAGTTTGGATATATCTAACACCTAGTTTAGATCTTTTAATACTAGAATCAAGTTTAATTTCATTGAAAAGGTCTATAAATCCACCTAAACTTCGATAACTTTTATTTCGAAGTAAATTCTCTAATATTGGGAATAGTAATAGAGTATCGTCGTTGTAATTTATTTCTACGAATAAATTCCATGGATATAAAAAAGATGCTCCTGATTTTGCACCAAAGAGTCTAATAGAATGATAGTAATTTCTATCATATATTTTTCCTTCTTTAATCTGATGAGAAATATTTTTGAGAAATTCTTTGTTGTTTTCAAAATCGGATTCAAAATGTTTTGTTAATTGTTCTAGATACATGATCTCAATTGTATCTATAGCTTCAAATTTAGAAAGAGTTTTACGACCTCCAGTCTTGTCTATAAATCTTCTGATTTCTAACCAATCATTTAAAATTCTTGCTACTATTTGTGAAAGGCCAGAAAGGGAACTTAGGCTGTTGAAAGAATCATTAATAGATTTGTTTGACTTAAGAGTAGAATATTTTGATCCTTTCATAATACAAATTTCATCTATCTCAATTTTATATAAAGTTTGATGAAAAAGATAAAATTCCGTGGATGTCATTTCAAGAATATAGGAGTATTCATTCTGATCAAACATTATCTCATATAGAGTTGGATTAGAATGAAAACCCGAATCAACATAAAATCTAGATTCTCTAAAGTCCCTCTTGTACGAATTGCCATTTTTGGTGCATTTATAGGGTGGTTACTGTTATCAACTGTTACTCCCGTACCTGCGCCCCCTCCCGGTGATGGAACAATTCCTCCTGGGTAAATTCAGGAGTGGATTATTTTAGAATGACCACTTCTGATACAATTTTTTCTCCAGATTTGTCTAAAGAAATTCTTACCACGGAATGGTTTGACTCTGTTCTAGAAGAACCTTGCTGGCGATTTAAACTTCTTGGAAAGTTCATTGAATTTATCAATCATAATTTTGAATCAATAGAGGGAATCGGGGAAGATTACATTATTCGATTATCAAAAAATGTTGATAAGTCCGAGTTAGAATGTTTCCTCTCTATTGTGAGTTTATTGACTTCTTCTCATCCTCAAATTATCATTGAATCTTCGAGTCTTTTGATATTATTAGCGAGACCATGAGGGGAGTTGAGATGTCTACACCTCTTCGGTTAGTCATCGCTGGCTTATCAGGAGCAGGAAAAACATCCTTGGTTAAGCAAGTCAGGAGAGAATCATTTGATCTTATTTCAACAACAATGGGTGTTAGTGCTGATATCTGGAGAATGAAAAAACAATTATTCCACACTGTTGATTTAGGAGGGTCTAAAGCTTTCCGCCAAGTTTTATGGGAACAATTTATCCCTTTTGGAAACGGGACAATCTATGTTATTGATGGTACAGACCAGAATTCCTTTGAAGAAAGTTATTATTGGCTCAATAGAGTTTATGGGTGGATGAAACCGAACACCCCTCTACTTATTTTGTGGAATAAATCTGATCTTAAAGATTATATTCCATTTTCTCGTTTAAAAATATTCAGGAAATTTAATTTTGACCACTTTGATCTAACAAAGTTGTTTGAAATCTCGATTCTCCATGATACAGGACTAGATGATGCCATAACATGGCTTGTCAATATTTTACGTAGTTATCACACACAAAATGGAAAAGACTCTAGTTATTTTGCTGCTCGAATCTATTCGCGTCACCCTGAAATCCTTTTATCGGAAGATGGACATCATAAACTGATGGAAGTTACCCTCGACGCGATTCAGCAGACGTTATTGCCCTCGTTAGTTGATTTAAAATA
>JAEOTI010000384.1 GCA_016839955.1 Candidatus Hodarchaeota archaeon
CGGACAGACTTTTGATAGACCGTCATGTAACAAAACCGCTTATAAAAGAGAGTGTATCATCTCAATTGCTTAGTATTTAACCTTTAATGTGAATCGCATGCCTCTAGCTTTAAATATTGGGTATAGACCTTCTCGGATTGAATTTTTTATCAAAAAATTCAATCATATTAAAGATTATCTAGATTTTGTTGACATAAAGTCCTCTTTCTTAACAAAAAGGGACACTATTGCATCTATTGCACGTACTTTAAGTTCAAAGAATATTAAAACTTTTTTAAATAAAGGAGGGTTTTTTAATTTAAATTTTGATTTATCTCGGGGTCCTAATGATCTAACTGTTTCTCAGCTACCAGGCGTTAAAACTCTATTTCAAGATTTTATCTATAACTTCAATAACACACCTCAATATTTCCAGGATTCTTGTAGAAATGTGATTGTTCCAGTTGTTTTAGATGATGAAAGCTCATTTAACTCTCTATACAGGATTTCTCTCTCAGATTTTCTGAAAGATATCTCTGAGAACTCTAATGAAATCTTCGAAAAGATCTTGATGAACTATCATTTTAATAGAAATAACTCAGGTTTTGAGTATTATTTACACAAAATGAACAGCTTTGAGGAAGATTATGAAGTACAAGACCGAATCCCATTATTCCTAAATTTGACTGAGTGGCATCAGAAATTAAAGCAGAAACAAACTCTACAAATGCTGAGAAATCTTCGGGACAATGGTAGAAAAATAGAACTATTCCAAATTGCTGATTATGATATTATAAATGATCAAATACAATCTAATCTTACAATAGGCAATGGGAAAATATCTTGGAGGCCATTTCTTAGTTTTTTCAAAAATTCAAACATAGTAATAGCTTCAAAAGACGGGATTTCATCATTAAAAAGAAGTATGGCGCATTTAGGAGAAATTTCAATTAAGAAACAAGATAGAACTGATGGAAACTCAGTTGTTACAGGATTCTTTTTTTCCAGGGATAAAAAATCCTTTTTTCAGTCATCACCTGGCACAAAAATGGCATTAAAATATCTTCAAAACAATAAGATAAGTGTGAACTCAATTATAGATCTTGGATGTGGAAACGGGAGAAATTCTTTTTATTTATCAAAAAATATTGGTGCTAAGGCTCATCTAATTGATATTGATAGAGATTTATTGAATTATGTGAAAATTAAATTTGAAACTTTCAATGTTAAATCTCCGAGAGTAGATGTAGTTGATCTGGAATATCTAGATCATTCTTATTTTGATTCAACCTATGATGTTACATTGCTTAGTTATGTTCTACAGAATATTCATCCAACCAATTATTTCAGCTTAATGGATTTCTGTAGATTAATAACTAAAAAGCTAATGATTTTTGAGATTTACATCAACTTACATGTTTATCCAGAAGGCAAGGTCACAAAAAGGGGAGAGACTATGTGGTATGGATTCTCTCGTAAGGAAATATTCCAATTATTTGAATCTTTTTTTGATGTGGTAGGATGGGACGTAAAGAAGGGAAAAATGAATCCATTAATGATTTCGATTATTGGTAAACCAAAGGATACTGTCAAAAACGTGGAAAGCATTTTAAAGAAGTATAAAAATATTCCAACCATTGATTATCGTTCAATAAGAAATTCTATGCCGAAAACAAAGATTTCAAAGAGAAATAAAGTCAAAGCCTCTAATTCAATGCAAAAAAAATCAAGAATTATTGAACAATCAAGCTCTGATCAATGGAAATCACTTTCCTCTCATTTCTTATCTACTGGATTAAATGTAAAGCAAATTAATCTCTTGGAATCAAAACTAGAGGAAATTGATTCTTCGTTCAAAAAAAGAGCTCCTGAGAGCTTCGGTGCTTTACTTTATTTGGTTGCAAGAGTGAATCTTATTCCAATACATCTTCAAGAGATTGTCAAAACTCTCGGTGTTAGAAGAAAAGATATTCACCGTGCAATGAAGATATATCAAAATAAACACGATTTAGCCCAATCTCTCCCGAGTTTAGAAGTTTTTTTTGAACGATATCACGCGATTCTAAATCTAAACGAAATATACGAAATTTCTCCATTAGAGTTGATTACAGAGGTTAAAAGCAACTTCAATTGCAATCAATTGGGGTCCTTACCCCACATTTCAGCTTTAGCAATAGCTTTCCACCTTTTCCAGTCTACAGGTAGAATATCCAATCCTTCTCAGTTAGCTAAAATGAATTATATTTCCCCATCTTCTCTCAAAAACAAACTCAAAATGCTGGAAGGAATTCAGCTGATTCGCTGATTATTGTGGTTAACATGGATCCTCGAGAATTTAGACATAAAATCCCACTCCTACGAAATAACCCAGACATTATTTATTTAGATTCTGCTACAACTACTCTAATTCCTGATATAGTTATACAACGAATGAAAGAATTTTATGAAGAAATTGGGGTTATTCCAAATCGTGGAGCTTATGATCTAGTTCTTGAATCAAATAAGATATTAAATAACACCCGCGATTCTGTAGCAAAATACTTCAAGACAGAACCAAATCGAATAGCTTTTACAACTAGTACATCCCATGGTTCAGCAACCGCTGCAAGTCTGACTAATATAGGAAAGAATGATCGGGTTTTATTTGCTTCAAATCTGCATAATTCTACTTTCTTAAACTGGTTTAGAGCTGTTCGGAGAAATACAGTTTCTTATTCTTTCATTGACTTAAGTTCGGATGGACAAATATCCTTAAGCGATTTAGAGCAACACTTAAACCAAAATGTTAAAGGAAAGACTATAGTTGTCTTGGATCACGCTCCTATGGGATTTGGGACTCTATTACATATAAAGGAAGTATCTAAACTTATTCATGAAACAGAGAATAATTTAATCTTTCTAGATGCAACAAGGACTGCAGGAATGATAGACATTGATGTAAAAGGCTACGAGATTGATTATCTTGTATGCCAAGGTCATATTGGCCTATTCAGTCCTCCTGGAACAGGAGTTCTCATTTTTCCGGGAAGTTCAGAAGGAGAAGCCTCATATATTGGTTCAGGGTCAGTCATTTCTTGTTCTAAAGAGGGATATCAACTGGGAGAGAAATCAGCTAGCATTGAAACAGATGGGACAAATATTGGGGGAATAGTTGGTTTACAAGCGGGAATTGAATTAATTAATGAAATTAGTAAAGAACGCA
>JAEOTI010000385.1 GCA_016839955.1 Candidatus Hodarchaeota archaeon
ACTTGTAATTCCATGGTTAGCAATATATATGCCAAATTTTACCTTGTTGTTCAAAAAATCACCCAAATTAATAATAGCTCAGTCCTTAAAACAAATTATTGTCAAACATCGCAAAATCATCGTTATAATTATTACAGCTATACATGCCTTTTCAGTGTAGTTATTGGGTGTAGATATTTCAGCTCAAAATTTTAAGGCTAATAATCAACCTATTAGAATTTTCCTTTTTAAAACATCTAGTATGGATGTTTTTGCTGAACTAATTAGACCATCTTATTATCAGGGTGCATCCGCCTGTATTATTCTCTTTGATAAAAATAATCGTGCCTCGTTTAATGAAGTTGCCAAGTGGATGAGGAATTCAGAAAAGTAAAGTCCTCTCCTGAAATTCCGATTACTGTTATTGGAGTCACATCAGATTCTGAGGAAGCCCCACAGAAGAAACGCAGGCAATCACGGACAATTCCTCAATTGACCTATTTTGAATGCACATTAACGAATAGGAATGAGCTTGATACAGTGGTTGAACATTGCTATTGGGATACGTCAAATATGTCACTGACAACATCTAATAGATTCTTGAAATCTTTCCGAATAGAGATTATTCGAACTAAACAATACCCAAATAGGCCTCTTTGATATGGGGATTATGTAATAGGTCTTTTTTTGATCCTTGTAATTCTATTCTTCCATCTTCAAGTAAATAACCACGATCACAGATATCTAAGGCAATACTGGCATCTTGCTCAACTAACAATATTGTTGTTCCAGTTTTTTGGATTTCACGAATAACATTTACGATTGTTTCTTTGATCATGGGTGCGAGACCTAAGCTGGGTTCATCTAGAAGAAGAATCTTAGGATTACCCATTAGAGAACGTGCTATTGCAACCATTTGTTGTTCTCCGCCTGAAAAATTGCCTGCTCTCTCTTCTAACCGCTCCTCGAGAATAGGGAACATTTTCAACACACGATCCATTAATTGGTCAATGATTTCCTTATCAGAGACCGAATAAGCGCCTAATTTAAGATTCTCATGAACACTGGATTCTGTAAAAAGTCGGCGACGCTCAGGACAATGAATTATACCTCGTTTCACGATTTGATGAGGTTTAAGTGAGCGGTTCTTTCCTATGACACGAAATTCAGATTTTGTGGACTCTACGATTAAATCTCCTTCCAGGAAAACCTTCCCTCTTTCAAGTTCTACCATACCCGAAATTGCGCGGAGGAGCGTAGTTTTGCCAGTACCATTAGGCCCAATAACTGCAACTAACTCGCCTTTTCCTACACTGAGAGAAACAGAAGCGATAGCGATCGCTCGACCATAGTGAACACTAACTCGTTGAAGTTCTAGGAGGGGGGTTGATGTTTTATCCAAGGCTGCTCGCATCCTTTCCTAAATAAGCAGAAATAACTTCTGGATTGTTGGCAATTTCTTGAGGGGTTCCAATTCCAATAATCTTCCCTTGATGTAATACAATAATTTTTTCAACCAGTTTCATCAAGATTTTAAGTTTGTGTTCAATAATAATGAAGACGACTCCATTTTTATGAGCTTCACGAATAAGCCGTTGAACACGGAATCCTTCTTCATGTGATAAACCAGCAAAAGGCTCGTCTAGTAAGAATAATCGAGGTTGGATAGCCATAGCCCTAGCAAAATCTAGACGTTTTAAATCTCCATGTGGAAGGATAAAAGCAGGATAATTTTTCTTTTCTGCCAAATCAACTGTTATTAGTGACCAAATCGCCTTATTTCTGAGTGTTGATGCCCTCGCTGTCAAATTTTTTGGAATATGTGGCACTTTAGCATTATCTAATGCGTTAAGCATTTTAAAAGGTCGAACAAGTTGAAATGTTCTTGAAATCCCTAATTTGGCTACCTTTGAGGTTGGCCATCCGGTAATATTTTTCCTATCAAATAAAACTGTAGATCCTTTCTCAGGTTTAAGAAATCCAGTTAGAACGTTGAATAGAGTAGTTTTCCCTGCGCCATTAGGACCAATAATACCAACAAGCTCCCCAGGTCGAATGGAGAAACTAACATTATCCACAGCTTTAAGACCCTCAAAATGTTTGCTGAGGTTATTTACTTCGAGGAGAGTTTTTTCCTCATGAATAGTTGTTGAAGAAACTTGGGAATTTTTGACTGACATATTAGTCCACCTCAAAGTTAGTCTGGTTCATATCGGCCAACAGAAGGCCAAACACCCCAAAATCTCAATCGAATTTTCTTGAAAATCTTCGGGAGATAATATGCATAAGGAATGCTTACAGTAAGATAAATGATAAATTTCGCCTTAGGTAGATTAAAACTGTTAAAAGACATCCCCAGAACGTCTTCAAAGACAAGAAAACCGATGTACTCGCTAATCACGAAAATTGGGATCGCTGGAAGAGTGAAAACAAGCATTAATAAAAGTGCTAAGAAAGTAAATACTTCATTTTCGTATATTTTCGTCCAACTATCCAATGTTTGATCCCACTGGAAGGAATCTAAAGTAATTAGACTGAAACTATTGATAATTGCCCATGAAAGAGTAAAAAGAACTCCAATAACAACTGCTCGCTTTTGATCCTTGTCAGCCCGAACAAGTCCAAATCGGAAGTATCTCAAAGTAACAATCACAAATAACCCAAAAACGAGAATATCTAATGCAGGAAACTGGTCTGCTTCAAAAACATCATTTAGGAAGATGTTAAGGAGAAGTGTCATAATAAAAGCACCTACAATTCCTCCTGTTATGGAACCAATTCCTCCTATCACACACATGATAATAACTGAAAAGCTAATTGTTGTACTAAACGCAGAAGGCCCAGTAGAATAGTTTGGTTGCTGGGCGTAGAGGACTCCAGCAATTCCAGCAAAAAAAGCGCTTACAACAAAGGTTAAAATCTTATAAAAGCGAACATTGATCCCTAGAGATTCTGCAGCATCCTCATCTTCTCGAATAGCTTGAAAAATCAGCCCATATCGTGAGAATGCTAAAAACATTATGAAACCAACAGCTAAGAAAAGCATGAGAAGTACAAAGATGTAGAAGTTGAGTGCATCGATCTCACCAGCTGTTGTTCCTATATAAGGTATTATACGGGGAGCTCCTCCTAATCCATAATCACGCCCAGTATCAATGTTTTTGAAAAGAACAAATGAATAATCAATTCCAAAAAGTTCCCCTTCTATACCAATATCAAGATAATTTATAATGGCAGGGAGTCTGCCAACGATTAACGGAAGCATTAACGTTACTAATGCTAAGTTCGGACCTTTTACTCTTAAAGCAATAACACCAATAATGAGGGCCAATAACGCAGCTACAAGTCCTCCCAAAAGCATTGCAGTTAGAGGATCAGCAACGTAATAATCTCCAAGTAAAGGTTTGAGAACTCCAACTTCCATTCCAGAAGAAAACCAGTAAGAAAAATAAGCAGCAAGTCCCCAAAAAACTGCGTGACCAAAGTTAATCTGGCCAGTATAACCGGATAACAGATCCCAAGAAGCTGCAAAAATAGCCCAGATTGCGCATAGTGTTAAAATTCTGAGAACATAATCATTTGATGGAAAAACACCGCCACTGCGTCCCAAAGCGTAGATCTCAGGTAAAACTGGTAATTGATCAAGGAATAGGAATTTTCCATTAAAGAAATTATTCAAAATAGAAAAGGGTTCAGGTAATTTTGCAGCTGGAGCTCGGAGTATAAAGGGTACCAAAATTAAAATGACAATTCCTGCAATATAGTACCCACGGTCCTTGAAACCATCCCAAAAATCTTCTAACCGCTCTTTCCAATCCATCTTTTAACTCTCCAGCTCTTTTTTTTCTCCAAATAAGCCTTCTGGCTTGAAAATCATTGTAATGAGGACAATTGATAGAGGAATAACGACAGAGAGATCAGAAAATTGAGTACTACTAATTAACACCTCAGAAAATCCCATAATAAAAGCTGCAACAATACTCCCTGGTAGGGAACCCATACCCCCTAAAATTACAACAGCTATTGCAACAAGTAGTACTGTCCAACCCATATAGGGATTCCAGATAGCTGCTTGATAAGAAGAAGTAAAAACCGCGGCAAATGCAACTAAGCCCATTCCAATACCGCTAACAATTGCAGTAGTTTTTCGAATATCTACACCAGCTAAAGCAGCAGCTTCTTCGTCTTGAGAGACAGCTCGTAAAGCCATTCCCATTTTTGAAAACCAAATAAAAGCATACAAAAGGACACAGGCAAAGAAAAATAAGACTAAGGAAAGAAGTCGAATATTTTCGATTGAAGCACCCAGTAGATCAATGTTTTCCAATCGAATTATTGTTTCAAGATTATGATCATCAGGTCCAAAAATAGTGAACTTCTTCCCATCTTTTGGAAAATAAACCATCTGAATTATGCTTTGAATAAGAAGAGCGACGGAGAACGTTACAATCATTGTATTGATTTCACTTGAACGAAAATTGTCTAGTAAATATCTATCTGAGATTGCAGCCAAAACTGCTGTAAACAATATGGCGAGAACTGCTAGCGAACAGTAGATTACTGGTAAATTCGTTACGATCATTATTGGAACAATCAATCCGAGAATAAATGTACCCATAACCACTTCTCTTCGTGGGAGCTCTAAATACCAAGCAACAAAACCTAAAGCGAGAACAGCTAATGCTGCGCAAAAACCTTCTACAAATTCAGTGCTCCCACCTAGAATAATAACACTTCCTCCAGCGAGTAAGGCAGATCCTAATATGAATAAAAACTCATTTATTCTGAGTTCAGTCCAGAAAAATGCAAGTAAGCCAATAACAAATATTAATGGGAGTAAAGACAGAGCCAGGAGTTTTACTACATCAAGATTTGGAAATTCTTCTTGTCCGATGACGTAAAAAACCAATTTACTAAGACTATCTAATGATTTGCTAAATTTAGACCCAGTTGGAGATATTTTTATAGTCTCAAGAAGAAAAAACATAGTATATGCTCCAACAACATAATAACCTCCAAGAGAGAGTTTAAACTGCTTAGCTACGCCATAAATTAATGAAAATCCAAGAGCTAAAATAGCATAGAGAGCACTCAAGACTATTCCTAGAATAAGTAGTTGTATAGCATCACTAGAGTTGCTTTTCATCATGAATGGAGAAATTAGAAAGAAACTGAAAAGAATCCCTAGGCTAATTATCTTTGTTTTATCTGTTTCATATTGCTCTTGAATACTATCTTGTATTGCTTTAGTTAAACCTCTCATAAAGTATCTCCTTCAATCATTTGTTACTTAGAATCAATTTAATAGAGATTGAGACCGGAAAGGATGTTAAAAATTTTAAATTCTCTTTCTTTCAGGAACTTGAGCTTGAATTGAAGAAATTTTTTGTATTGAAAAATGTCTTATTTTACATTCTAAAAAAGAAAAAAAAGAGAGAAAGCATTTAACGCTTTCTTCTTCTTTGTAAATGGGTAATTAAGGCTAGATTGCCCAACACGAGTAGAATTAAAGGCCATTCAAACCCTGGAGATTCTTCGTCTTCATCTGGTGTCCAACCATGATCAGCATGGTCTATTGGCCATTCCAGTGAAGCTGAGATATTGCTGGTTGCTATCGGATTCTGTCCCCAGATTGTTACTTTCTCGCCTTTTCTTTGCCACTGTGCATAAAATCCTTGCATATATGTTGTGTCACGTACACCAACAGTAGCGCTTGTATACATGTCGTGGACGGTGATATTAGTTGGAGCTCCAGTAATATTCGCAGGGAAACCGTTCTCATCCACTCCAAGTTGAGAGCCAGGCTCACTCGTAAATCGGATATGATATCCTGCTCCTTCGTAATCTATGTTCGCAAGAGCAGCTTGAATATCAGCTTTCTCAACGGAGTTAGCATCTTCAATTGCTTCCTTGAGGGTATATACCGAGTCATAAGCTATGCTCGATGTATAAGTGGGCCTATCACCACCGTATTCACTTGCATAAGCTGTTTTGAACGCTGCACTTTTGGTAGTCCGATCAAGACCAGGAGGTGCAATTTCTACACAAATTTCACCATAAGCAAGTCCTTGACTATTGTCAAAATAGTCGTGAGCCATCGCTTCGACATTAATTCCTGCTAAGAATTGGGGCATGTCTAATGATCCCCAAGCCTTACCGACATGTTTCCCAACGGGCCCCGAAAGGATAGTCATTAATACTTGACTATCACTCGAAACAGCTGATAGGGCTGTTTTGACTGCGTCATACCCCGCACCTTCATCAATGACAACATCAGTAGTAGAAAAGGTGAAATTAGGTAGTGCTGGATATGTTGGAGATAAGTAGTAAACAACACCATTCTTTACTGCGAGCGTCCAAGCTGCATTCTCTCGAACAATAGTTACTTTCGTAGCATTTAAACTACTCATACCGAAAGCATAGAGATCAACCAATGATTTTGCGAGAACAGATCCATTAGCAGGACCAACTCTCCAGAAGTATGAGTTAATGATTGGAGCAGTAGACCCTACACCAAGGAACGGTCGATCCATGCCGAACATGCAAGCAACGGTCACTTCTGTGCGGAAGAGACCAATATTAGCGGTCACGTTAATGCTGGACTGGAGTTCTGTTAGACTGGCAACGCCAGTATTAATATCTGGTAAACCGGTTACAGGATCAGATGTTGTTTTAACGTGAAGCTCAAAGTCCCGTTGTTCCCCACCAACTGTTACTCCACCTGCAGCATTAATTTCTTTTACAGCTAACTCTGCACCTCTCTTCATATCGATACCTGGTGTGATAGCTAAAGGTCCAAGTGCCCCGATTTTTATAGGATCACCTGCCTTAACTTCTGCTACCCCAGGACTAGCCTGAAAGAAAAAAAACATACTCATAGAGAGAAATAGCAGGATTAGACTATTTATTCTTCTCATTTTTTATCCCTTTGATTTTCTTTGCGATAACGCCTTAAAATTATTAATTGGAAAATTCTCGTGTAAATTCACAAGAACCATCTTCTAAACGACATCAAGGAATTAATTTAAATTTACTGACCGTTTATAATTTATTTGCTTATTGATGAATATAATTGAAATATCTGGAAAAGAATCTTATCATTTCATTGAAATAAAAGGAAGATTTTTGGGAGAAAATGACCTATTTAATTGGTAATGAATGAATCTTGTAAAATTCGTGAGTATTTCAAGTAATGAATGATTTCTAAGTTGCCATATCTCTTTTTAATTTCTCAATAAATAGATATTTACATTTTCTTCTATCTGAAAGTTATGAGAACACTAATATTCATCGCAATTGATTACTAGAACGGAATAAGTTTTCAAACAGCGCTCCCTCGTTTTTTATACGAGTTTTAAATGGGAATTCCTTTTCAATACCTGATATTTGAAAACAACTAAATACTCCAAATAGTTAGCTTAGTCAATTTATGACAAGCGATGAGGAGATCGGAATAAATGGAACAACTCGAGGGATTAGAGCCCCCCTGGTTTAAATTTTGGCCAGAAGAGATTCCAAAGCATATTGATTACCCAAAAGACTTTCCAATCTATCAATTTCTTCAAGAATCTGCTCAACTCTACCCTAATCATGTTGCTACCGTATTCTTTGATAAAAAGATCATTTATCAGGATCTTTGGAATCGTGTTTTACGCTTTGCTAACGCTCTATCCAAACTAGGAATAAAGAAAGGGGATAGAATTGGCATTTATCTACCAAATTGTCCCCAATTTGTAATCGCTTTTTTCGCTATTAATCGTCTCGGTGCTGTGATCGTTCCTTTTAACACTCAATATGTTGATCATGAATTAGAATATCAACTTAATGATTCAGGAGCTCGGACAATAATTTGTGTCGATATTGTCTATAAACGAGTCCGGAGATTATGTGATAAGGGGATAGTAGACTTAGATAATGTGATTGTAGCATCTTTAAGAGACGAAATGTCCTTTTCAAAACGCTGGTTGGGGACTTTATTCGGGAAAGTGCCGCTTCGTAGAAAAATTCGTTCCGGAGATCTCTCGTTTAAAAAAATGGTTTTAGAAGGTGACCCAACTGAAGTTCCTGAAGTTAATATTAATCCCTTGGAAGATTTAGCCCTAATCCAGTATACTGGAGGGACAACCGGAGTCAGTAAGGGCGCTATGCTTACTCATTTCAACATTGTGAGCAATCAAATACAATTAACGAATATTCTTTATCCACCAGTGGTCCTTGGGGAAGAATGTTACGTTGTTGCTCTTCCTCTTTTCCATATTTATGCATTAAATGTATGCATGATTTCAGCGATTAATCAAGCGTCGAAAATGATTCTAATAGCAGATCCATTAGCTGGAAGACCGATGTTACAAGATTTGCTTGAAGCTCTCTCAAAATACAAACCTACTTTTTTCCACGCTGTGCCCTCATTATATATTGGATTGTTGTTTCACCCAGACATAAAGGATTATGATCTTACTTCTATTCGAGCCTGTATCTCCGGAGCTGCCCCCCTTCCTGAACAGGTCATGTGGGATTTTGAGGAATTAACGGGAGCCAATGTTTTAGAAGGTTATGGGTTAACAGAAACAAGTCCTGTTTCGCATTGCAATCCCTTTGCGGGAGTTGGTAAACGTTCGGGTAGTATTGGGTTTCCGCTGCCTGATACGGATGTGAAAATTTTCGATCCTTCGGAAGGTGGCTGTAATACTGAGCTCCCACGAGGGGAAGAAGGTGAAATCGGGATGAAAGGCCCTCAGGTAATGCCCGGGTACTGGAAAAAGCCAGAGGAAACTGCGAATGCGTTCAACAAAGATGGGTATTTCTTGACGGGGGATATTGGATATATTGATGAAGATGGATATTTCTTCATTACTGGCCGAAAGAAAAATATGATCGATGTTAGCGGACTCAAAGTCTATCCTAGAGAAGTCGAAGAGCTAATTATTGAACACCCTGCTGTGCAAGAAGTCGCAGTTATTGGTGCCCCTCACAAGATACGAGGAGAAACGGTCATGGCTTTTGTTGTTCTTAAAGACGATGAGACAGCTTCTGATGAAGAGATCATTGAATTTTGTAAAGGGGAGATTGCTCGATTCAAAATTCCACGGCATGTAAAATTCATCGATGAACTGCCGAAAAGTGCAATCGGGAAAGTTTTACATCGCGAATTAAGAGATTTTGTTTGGAAGAAAACAGGACGAAAACGATCGATCGATGGATAGAAAGACATCCGTGCTCAATAATTTTCCAACATTTCACAATTAAAGAATATTTATTCAAGTTCATCCTAAAATCAGTATTCTGAATGAGGGTTATAGTAGGGATTTAGGTCATAATTTGTGATATAATAAAAAAAAATAATTTTGGGAGCAGTTTACTCCCAAGTTCGGTTCTAGAAGAGGGGTTTGGGGTGAGAACAGGTCTTCACGTGCCCTGTTTTCATCAATGAGCGGTTCGGGACTTGACGCCGCGCGTTGAAGTCATTTACTTTCCTGTTACAGAAAGCGTACCCCACTGTGTATAACATGATTAATCCTTATGTTTACTACGTTCCTTAGAATACAAAAGTACCGAGCATATCAAATTCCATTGGTGCATCCTTTTTATCAAATGGATATATAGCAGCAGCATAGTCGAAAGCATCTTGGGCAGTCGAAATACCTTGTTCTACAAGGGCTACTTCCAAATAGAAGTATGTCCACGCGCCATTCTGATAGGCAGTCATGTCATACCCATATCCACGATCAGTACATGTTGTAGTCATGTAGATACCACTGTGCATGACTTCATTCATGCCTCCTGCGAAACAATGGTCTAGAAAGATGAATACTCGAGCAACTGAATTAGCAAAGAGTGTGGCAAACTCTGTATCGTAGAGATACCCATTTTCACCATCCTCGCCAGCCCCACAATCCCACATGCAGAGAAATTGAGACCTGACTCGACCACGAGTGGTTCCGCCGTGACCACTGCTGGTAAAGAGAAGTATGTCGTCTTCATCAGCAATACTTACATAATGCGAAATGCGAGCTTTAACAGTGGCTTCAGTCGCTAATCCATCAAATTGAGGATAGCTATTAGAATTATCACCGTAAACCTCAATAGAATAGCCTTTTGAATTCAAATAATTATACCAGTCCGTTGCATCTTCATCACAGAAACTCAGATCACTTATAGCTTTATAATCTGAAATTCCTACAATAATTGCATATTTATTTACTATTCCATCCGCAGCTCGTGGTTCAGATGTTGTTAAAAGAGTAGAACTCTTAACAGTGCCGGGTGTACCACCGCTAGCTCGAGTTGTAATCCCTGTTGTCGTAGGAGCAACTGCTGCAAACGATAACATGAAGAAACTCATGCCTAGAAACATAGCTATTATTGTTGTCCGCTTCAAACTACTTAACCTCTTTCAAGATCGAACGAAGGTCATTTTTGACCTATGGATGTTATAAATCAAAGAACAATATATAAACATTCTTAGGATTATCCATCCTGTCTTTTCAAATTTTCAAAAAGTTTTGCTCATCACTTTGATATTTTTGCTAAAAGTTGATAAGAGATGTATTACTCAAATAAAACAGATTGATGATGGACTCTCGCTTCTCAAAAATTGTTGAAGATATTAAAAATGAAGCAGTCAAGTTATTCGAAGAGAATCTAAAAGCTTTAATCCTCTTTGGTTCAGTAGCTCGTAATACTGCTCATAAGAATTCAGACATTGATCTATTATTCGTTTTTGAAAAGCTTCCGACGAAACGATATGAAAGAACTAAATTAATTGTGAAATTAGAGGAAAAAATTGACTCACAATTATCGAACATGAGAAAAGAGGGACAAGCAACGTGCATTTCTCCAGTAATAAAAAGTATTGAAGAAGCATCCTATCTTTGCCCACTCTACTTAGATTTGTTAGAAGATGCGATAATTCTCTTTGATAAGGACAAGAATTTTGAAAAAACTCTTTCTCGCCTTAGAATCGCTCTCGATAAAACAAAAGGACGACGAATTTGGAAGGGGAAACGTTGGTATTGGGAATTAAAACCTAATGTAAAATTTGGAGAGCTAATCGATATTGAATAACAAAAATATGGCCCAGGGATATTTGCGGATGGCTAAAGTCAGACTTTCTGCTGCTGTTACTGCGAAAGAACAAGAGGAACATGCATTTGCCGTACGATTAAGTCAAGAAGCAGTAGAATTAAGTCTAAAAGCCGCGTTACGTTTCATAGGAATTGAACCTCCCCATTGGCACGATGTTGGACCAATTTTGAGAGAAAAAATAGATATTTTTCCTTCTTCAATAAAAAAAAATATCGATAAAATAATTTCAATATCTCGTTCGTTACGAATGGAACGTGAAACCAGCATGTATGGCGATGAGTCTACCAATATTTCTCCAGATAAGTTATATACAAAGGTAGATTCAGAAAACTCTGTTCTCAATGCTCAATTCATATATCAACTTTGTAAGGATCTACTTCTTTAACATCAACTTTCCTTACTAAGTAATTTTTACACAGTCTGACAAACAATGAAAATCAATAGAAATAAATTTGGTTTTAAGAGTAAAACCTCAAAATTAATGTGAAGGTCGAATGTCTCAGCTAAAGGCTCTTAAAGAAGCAAAAAAATTACGAGAAGTTGGTAAGTTCAAAGAAGCCCTTAGAACCGTTGATAATTTTTTAAAGCAAATAGACTCTTCCAAAAGAGAGGAAAAAATCGCTGCATTCAATGAGTTAAGCAAAATTTATTGGCAACAAGGTCAATTAGTAAATGCAGAAATTCACGCTCAAAAAGCTCTCTTATTAGCACAGAACTCTCCATCGAATCTTCAAGGAGAAGGTGATGCTCTGAACAACCTAGGGCTGATTTATTGGCGTCATGGTAGATTGGATCAAGCTGAAGAATTCTTCCAGCAGAGCCTTATCTATAGAGAGAAAATTGGCAATCCACAAGATATATCGGCAATTTATAGCAATTTGGGGATAATTTACCGGCAACAAGGACAACTAGTATTAGCTGAAAACTATTTTCTGCGAAGTTTTTCATTAGACGAACAATATGGTGAACCACAGGATATTGCAGCTTCCCTGAATAATCTAGGTAACATCTATTGGCAGCGTGGGGAAATGAAATTAGCTGAGGAATATCATCAACGTAGTTATATAATAAAAGAGCAAATTGGTAATACTCAAAATCTTGCATCATCCCTACATAATCTGGGGTTTACAACTGTTTTGTGAGTTTATAAACAAACATTAACACTGATTAACAGATGTGACAATGAAATTAGCAGACTGGGCACGACAGAAAGGGGTTATCACCTGCTTTTCTCAGTTTTAGACAAATTTTGTCAACCATTAGCACCTCTGACAAACACGGATTTTCAATGACCTCTCCCCCTCATGTAACTATTTAACCCAGAAGAAGGATCGACTTGAATATGGAACAGTATTTTCAAAGTCGCTTATGCTTACATCCTAACTATTCCGTCGCTGGTAGTTCGTCAGAGACGTTAAATGCCTGTGGAGAAGTGGTAAGACCTGAGGGTTTCAGGCACACCTCTGTGAACCAGGAAATTAGCCGCAACAATGAGGAG
>JAEOTI010000386.1 GCA_016839955.1 Candidatus Hodarchaeota archaeon
AAGAATTTATAGGTGGTAGGGATATTCCTCTTATAATTATAGGAAATAAAAGTGAGTTGAAGGAAGAAAGAGTAGTTGAATATCAAGATGGTGTACAACTAGTAAATTTATTATCCCAAAAACCTAATATCAAAATTTCCTATATTGAAACAAGTGCTTTATCTGGGGAAAATGTGGAAGATGCCTTTACTTTAATAGCATTTCATTATATTTCTAAAAGTAAAGAAGAAGAAGAGGACATAGTAAAGCAAGATCTATTAGAAGAACTTAATTCTATTATACTGAAAAGAAAACAAGATGTAGAAGATCAAAGCTCATTATTAACATTAACAGTTATATCAGAAAATGAATTTTGGAGCCCTGGGCTTCAGATTCTCTCAGAGATCAACACTCCAAACGAATGTGAGAAAATAAGAGATGAGAGAGATGAGAAAATCTATAGATTTTCAAACGGTTTAATACTAAAAAATTATCTTTACAATAATTTTGATGTTGCCAATTCTGATGGAGTATTTTGTATTTTTGATGCGCGAGAAAAGGAACATATAATCCAAGATTGGAAAAATGTTGTTGTAAAAATCGTAAGCGAAATTGAAGAGAATAAAGTGGTCTTGATAGGAATTAGGGTATCAGATAAAAGTGACTGGTCAGTAATTATGCAAGATTTTAATGTTAACGAATTATTAGAAAAAAAGATGGTATCTTTATTATTCTTCAAAATAGTACTTGAATATAGAATAGAAATTTATGATCAATTAAAAGTTATGTTAAACACAATAAAGTATCTCTAAAACGGTCTAGTAATAAGGACCTTGAATTCATTAATCATTAGAATATCATTGATTTTTAATAATCAATAATAATAAAAATCCAAATGATAATTATTTATTATATAGATAAGAATAAGATTATTAATGTATAATTTAAAAAGGGAGAGAAATTCTTGGTATTACAGAAAAATAAGCTCTTTAAAGAATTATTTAACAAGTTTCTAGAAACCAACAGAGAAGTAGAATCTGTTATTGTTTCTGATTCTGAAGGATTAGTTATAGCAGGGGAAAAGAGAAAAGATATTGACATTGAACTCGTTTCAGTTTTAACATCAATCATAAATCCGATATTAGAAAGAATGCGTAGTGAATTTGAATTTCAAAAATTTGGAAATGCAAGTTTCGATACTGAAGATCATCGTCTACTATTTATTTCTGTTGATGAAGAAAGAATTATAAGTTTGGTTTTAGAAAGTATGGCTTCAATTGAAAAGATTTCTCCCTATGGATTTTTTCTTGCAGAAAAAACAGCTCAAATTCTTACAGCCGAAGAAGGTGATTTAATTCAAGTATCAGTTCCAAATTTTGAATATGAAGCAGGTAACGTTGAACGATTGAAAAATCAATTATACCAGATGGAGTTAGGTTTGGATGGGGAATATCGTTTTAAGTTCGTAATTTTGGGAGATCATGAAGTTGGAAAAACTTCAATCATCCGTAGATTTGTTGAAAAAAGATATACAACAGATTATAGAGCAACTATTGGTATTAATATCTTGTCTCATGAGTTTGAATTTTTTGGTACCAAAATAGGCGTAAGTTTGTATGATCTTGGTGCTCAGAAATATTTCAAAAGATTTCGAAGAATCTATTATTTAGGCGCTCAAGCAGCTTTTATCGTATTTGATCTTACTAATCGAGAAACTTTCGAAAATGTAAAAACTTGGTATGAAGAACTAAGGCTCTTTACATCAGGAGAAGACATACCAATTGTAATAGTTGGAAATAAGACTGATTTACTTGAAGATAGAAAAGTATATTATCAAGAGGGTGCTAAATTAGCGAACAACCTCTCAGAAAGCGAAAAAATTAAATTGTCATATATTGAAACTAGTGCGTTAACGGGAAGTAATGTTGAGGATGCATTTAACTTAATTTCATATCACTATGTAATGAAGAGTAAAGAAATTGAAGATGAAAGGAGGAGTGAAATCTTACTTAATATTATTAACTCTATACTGAAGAAAAAAATTGTTATCACTTTATCATTTATAACTGAAAGCTCGGTTTGGAGTCCTGGGTTACAAATAATTACTAATATAAGCAATTTAGGAGAAAAATCATTGGTAAGAGATTATGATGATGAACAGGTTTACCAATATACGAATGGAATGATTTTAAAACAACATGAATATTCTGCTCTTGATGATATTTCCAGTTCTGATGGGATCTTTTGTGTTTTTGATGTGCGTTCTAGAGAGCAAATTGATCCAATTTTTAGAGAAATGCTTTTAAAAATTGTTGAAAATGCGAAGGAGAATGCTGTAATTTTAGTCGGAGTACGAGCTTCTGAGAGTAGTAATTGGTCAGAAATAATTGATCAATTAAATATTGATGAACAAGTTGATAAAAAAGTAGTAGATCTTTTATTTTTTAAAATAGGGCTTGAATTTCGTCTAGATATATTCGACCAACTAGAAGTTATGCTCTCTGCAATAGATAACAAATATTAATCTTCGATCTTTATTTCTAAGTATAAAGTGATCACAAATATGGATATTCAAATCAAATCTTTAACTTCTGATATTCTTGAAGATTTTCTGTATTTTTTTGATAATGTTGCCTTTTCTGATAATCCTGAATGGGGTACTTGTTACTGCCATTTTTATCACTTTGCTGGAAAACCTAAACAATTTTTCAAAAGAACTGCTGAAGAAAACAGAAAAGCTTCAAAAGAGTTAATCCTTTCTAAGAAAATGAAGGGATATATTGCATATTTAGAGGAAAAACCAGTTGGATGGTGTAACGTAAA
>JAEOTI010000387.1 GCA_016839955.1 Candidatus Hodarchaeota archaeon
CAAAGGATGCTAAAGAGAAGACAATGCAACACGAGAAAGGGACTCTCGTTGAAGCAATTTTTGGTGTTATTTACATGGAATTTGATTTAAAACAGGTCGTGAGGATTCTCCCACAAGTTCAGTATCCATAAGGATACCTAAGACATAAAAAAAAGAAGTACAAGTCTAAGTCATATTGAGTAGGAATATAAGCCAGGTGTGATTTTGCTTATTTTAAAAAAAGAGTTTATTCCATCTCTTTCCTCTCCTTTTCTACAGATTCTCAGTATTAAAGGGAAACTGAATTTAGGGGATCGGTTCAGTTATCAACATCCTGTCTCTCCAGAATACAATCATTGTCCAGACAATGCTTTTGTCTTTGAATGGACCAGAAACCATGGTCTCAAAAGTTTTAAAGTTACCCAGGAAAATTTCAAGCGGAGTTTTGGTGAAAAATTTTCCCTGAAATCGTTTATTGCTTATGTTAAAGACTTAATAAAAGGATAGAAGGGGGAGACATCAGGAAACACTGATAAAGTAATATATTTAATTTTTACTCTATAACCAATCAATTCAATTGTTGCTGATCACAATGTCTGATATTACTGAAGAAGAATTCATCAAAGAATTTGCCAGAGAAAAAGGAATAACAATTGAGAGGGCAAAAGCTTTACTTCATTATCAGCTAAAATTAACAGCAATGCAGACCTTTTCTGCACTAGACTTACCTGCACACCCTGTAAGAGAAGAATTTGATGAATTAATTAAACTTTGCAACAAATATGATACGGATTTGTTTAATAAAATCAAAATAAATAAAAGTGAGAGTTATGATAGTTCATTTCTTTTTATGAGAGATGCTCTTAACAAAACTAACATGTTTTTCTCCACAAAGTTCTTATCAAGTCATAATTTCTACTTTTCGGATCCTTTTTACTTCAGTGATCTTAGTAGAGTCTTCCATGACTTGAAAATGACTTTAATTGAATTAGTTCACATATTTGAGTGGCAACTTCGCAAGAAAATTAATAAGAAAAATCTTGAAGATTTGATAGATTTAATAGATGAAATGAACTTAGAAACTGAAGTTAAAGATGATCTCCACTTTATAAGAAAGGTTAGAAACGATATAATCCATCGTCAAGGTAATAGCAAGAAATCATCAGAGCATACAATATATGGTATTAGGTTTTCACTCAAAAAAGGAGAGAAAGTAATAGATGAAACAGACCCCAGCTGTTTTTCTCATTATTTCCTTCTAATGAGGCGATTAATAGACATATATTATGTGTGGATAAACAAAAATCTTATCTGATTTCAAGATTGATGTTTACAGGGTGCTTTGGGGACTCGGATTTTCATAGGTTCAGAATGAAACTCAGGACAGTGAATGAGAGCCTGGCCTTTCTGAAGGTTCAGTATTTTCTTCACCCACTTTGACCCAAGTACTTTGGAAATCCAGCGTTCGTTTTCCAACCCCATGATTACTTTCGTTTGACATAGATCAACAATATCTGCTGAAACATCTTGAGGCATCTGAGAAGCAAAGATAAAACCGTATTTTCGTTTACGGCCAATTCTCAGAATACTTTCGACTTGTTTAGTCACTCGCTGGAGATAATCTCGTCCAATGTCGTCCTGGGTGGATCGTGGGAAAAGTTCATGTGCTTCATCAAAGACAATTAACACTGGAAAATCTCTGTTTTTCACATCAATTTTATGCTTCTTAATAGCCAAAAAAAGGTACAAAGCGACTTGTCTAGACAAATATATATCAGTCAGACCACTACAATCGATAACAGAAACAGTTCCAGGAGAGATTAGTTTTTCCACTTCTAAATACTCTCCGCTTTGATCGAAAATATCCTCAATTCCGCTATAAAGTGATCTAAGAATCGCATCACGTTGAGACTTGTGAAGGGGAATTCCAAAATTTTCGGAGTATTCCTTAAGTATATCTTTGAAAGCAGTGCAAAATTCGTAAAAAGCAGTGATCTTGTTCTCAGTCATAGCACGGCGAGCAATTTGTTCAAATATTTGACGACTTTTCTCTGGGAGAGATGGAAATAATAGAGAGATCTCTCTAGGATCAATTGTTTCAAAGCGAAGAGTTGTGTCACCTTCCAACCCCATCTTGGAAATATAATAATGATCTAACCTAGAAACAGGATGAATATTGAATCGTTCCCAAAATTCTTGATCAAAAATTGATCCTGTTGTGGGTTTATCACAAATATTATACTCGCCTTCAATATCAAGGATGATGACAGCTGGCGGAGTGCCACCACCAAAGTATTCGGGAATCTCACAGACCATCAACTTTAGGAAATTTGTTTTACCTTTTCCTGGACTACCAGTGACAAAAGTACCTTTGTAGATTTGATTATTTTTCTCTATTGGATAATAATAGGGTACTACATTATCAGAAAGTCCATCAGTATTTTCTATATCGTTTTGTAGAACACCAAGAGCTATTCCTGTTCGATTGAGCGAAAAGAAAACCAAAATTTCCTCAGTAGTAGCTTTTCTTACTTTGAATCCCGAATAATTGCGACCTGAAGGAGAACTAAGGAGACCATCCGATTTAATTTCTTTCATTGGATTAAGTTTAGTAAAGGTCACCAATTCAGATGTTGACTTATAATTAAGGACTGCTTGAGCGGGGAAGGTTTTAATTTCTACAATTTCTGCTATTAGTTTGACAGGATTATCTTGACTTTCAAAAATTACTAAATCCCCATCTTTAGCTTTTTCTACCATTTTTTCTTTAATTATAGCCCAAACCTCGTTATCACGGCCATGTTTGAGGATGAATGGAAATTTTGTACTCTGAATTATATTTCCGAGGTATTTTTGTTCCTCAATTCTTTCTTCAGTGCTTTCTGGTATTGAAGGAGGAGGGGAAACAACTTTATCTGCTGCTACTGTACCCTCAGAAGTATTCTCAATCTGAGTAATATCTTCCTCTCTTGATTGAGCAAGACGTTCAACCTCTACTTCTTCTTCAAGATTTTGACATATTTCTCTTTGTCCGCAGTGATCACATCTGGAACTATTTTGAATAGGTGGAGGAGATGGTAAAGAACAAATTATTCTATAAGATCCTCTTTCATAATCTACTTTTCGACGTAATTGTGAAGAAACTGGGATTGAAAATATCTTTTCCGGGTAAACTATGCGAGTCTCGGTGCATTTCATTCCTCGCATTGCTTTATAAGACTCTAAATCAATTCCAGTTGCTACTGCTTGAAGAACATGTCCTTCGTATGGAGCAGCAGGAGTTTTACCAGTTTTAAACTCATGGATAACGAATTCTGTCTCTCTTTGACCTAATGCATCAGCTCGAGTATTAAATCTTGTAGAACGTGGAGGGTATTCAAATTTAGGCCTTCCGCCCCAGAAAGTATCAATCAACTCTTTTGTGTTAAATCTGTTACTGCTAGTGATCTTCTGGGCAGCTTCCTCAATAAAATGACATAAATTCTTCAATAATGCTTGGAGTTTTCTTTGATAATTCCTATCACGATGGATTTCCTTTACTATTTGATTTCTGACCGATTTCAAGAACCAATTTAACTGTCTTGGTTTCATACGACGGTTTGTTTGAATTTCATTGGTCCATTGCAGGTTGAATTTTTCAATATCACGATGAAACATAATACCCAAAGTCATAGCTTTGGTTTGACGTGTTAACTTTCTATGCTCCATCCAAGACCGTCTCATGCAAAAAACCATCGATGAAAGCTGACTTGGTGTAGCCTTTCGTCGTTCCTCAAAAGAGGGACTTCTTTGAACGAAGTTCTTAGAAGTTTCATTATTCAATCTGTAAAATTCTTTCTTTTCCTTTTCATTACTTTTACTCATTTTATACAACCTTTTTACCTGTTATGAGTTCACCAAATCTCGAACTCTGATAATAACATGGAAAAAAGGTTTATTTACGGGGTTCTATGCAAGTAAAATCTTGAAGAAACAATATCAATGGTTGAAGGTTTTCGATCTGAATCTGAAGTAACATTTTCAAAACTTGAAAGAAGAAAATCAAAAAATGATTTTTTGCCTACCACATTCTAGGTTAAAAAAACCAATCCTATCTTGAAAAACATCTGTAAAAAAGGATTAATCAATAGTAGGAAAGAAATTATCATATAAAGAGCCGCGTAATGTAATTGATATAAACGCTCCTAGAATGGAAGCTATTACAGAAAGCCAAGCAAATCCATATCTGATATCAGTCGTTGTAGAAAACGCTAGATCAAGTGCAGGGTTTGGAAAAAGTTCAGATAGAACCCAATAAAGAACTAAAACACTAATAAAGAGTGTTAGACCATATATAAAAGCACGTACACTAGTTCCCCCTCTGGATTCCTTATTCCTTGATAAGTTACGATTCTTCAGAAACCCAATCAAAAAAGCAATTGGAAACCAGAGTATTAGAGAAAAATTATTAGCAAAAACAAAATTGAAACCATTAAGAACATAATTTTCTTTCAATCCTTGAATTAGACCAATCAAAAGGGAAGAGAAAAAAACAAGAAAAATTCCAAAGGTTAAAACCCATGGATATTTATTTTTTCTATCATTCCATTTTTTTAAGAAATCACTCAATAATTTAATCCTCCTCTTCAAATTGAAGTCTAATATTCTTTGTTCTTAATACCCAGAAAGTTAGACTATTAACTATAAAAATGAATACTAGAAAATAGAGTCCTGACTCTAAGAGAGTTTCATTAAAAATGGTTGCGAAAGAAAGAAGAGAGAATGAAATAATTAACGAGAAAGTGAAAAATTTATCTATAGAAGTTTGTCTAATGCGAAAATTCATCCTCTGGGGAGTTTTCGACAATGACTTGCACATTTCTCCACCCACAGGAGTTAAGTCTAATATTGTATTGTGACAGATTCTACAAAGGGAGTTGCAAACAAACAAATCATTGCAATTGAAAGCATATCGTTTGATTCTTGGTTTCCCAGGATTTATACGAAATAAAGCTGTTTTGTTTTTTGTAAGAGAATCCTCTCTCCAAAGGCAATAATTAGAGAGTACATTCATGATTTCGTAGGGTCTCAAATCCAAAGTTTGAGACAAATTATAAAGATCAGGGAACTCGTCCGCATCTTCAGGATAAAAATTATGAAGGTAAGCAAGGGCTCCGTCCAAAATATTATATCGGTCGAGAACACCACTTACACGTGGTAGTTCTCCTGCAATAATATCTGCTCTAGCAAATTTTATCATGCTTTCTGACCTCTGGACAATTTCTTCAACAAATAATCGCCCCTCTTCAGTAAGTGAATAAAATACTTCACGAGTAGAAGTATATAAACCACGTTGCGATTTAACAAAACCTAAATTTCTCAAATGAGCAAGACAACGACCCGTGTTACTCTTCACTTTCACTAAATTGCCAAGAGGTTTTGCTTGGATACCAGACCAACTTTTTCCCTTTGTGATAACTATCTCCTCGCGATAAAGACCCAAAAGAAGCTTCCAATGATCAATGTGTTGGATTGTACTAAAATTCTTGGTTTGTACAGATATTTTTTCAGCTAATTCTTCTAACTGAAATAAATCAAGAAGAGGATGCTCTATTTCAGACATAAATTTCTCCATCCTAAACAATGGGGTCTGATTGTATTGTGAGATATTTTATAATCTATAAATTTTCCGTTGAAAAAAGATTCAGCTACAACACAAGTTTTTCAAGAATTCTTCTTTGTAAGTATATAAATTCCATAAAGAATAATAATAAGATAAATAGAACTTTTAAGATGAAAAAATATGGTGTACGATGATCCATTGTCACAAAAGAGTTTGCAGATACAACCAAACTGGCCCCCCGAATTTTGGTTTAAAGAATACGAACTCACAACGACAAATATCGAAAAAAAGTTGGCTAATGTAAAATTCAACCTAGATGACTGGCTGGAATACAAGCAAAAAGTCCCAAATGACGGCCGTCATCGCCCCCATCGTCACCCTAAGGTTGAGTATCCTCTCACTGATGAAGAACTTATAGCACTAGAAGAAAAGCATATTCTCTGCAGTCCCATTTTATGCCCTAAAGACTGGGAGGCTTACTCTCAAACCCTCGATGGGGAAGTTGATAAACGCTTTTGGTGGTTAGGTATGCAGATGGGATGGGTTGAGTATGGGTATCCTCCGATTCCAAATTTTATATGGGATCATCACGGGTTTTTCTTGAAAATCTATACTCTGTTAGTTCATGAACCGTTCGTTGAAAAATGGGGGACTCCTCCTGAGGATTTCTGGATTAAATTGAGTTATCACTTAGAAGAAAGAAATGAAGAAATGGTTCATCGTGGATTGATTCTAATTTTTAAGTCTCAAGGGAGAATCTTTCCTTCTCCCATGCTTTACAACTATGAAAAGGATCCAGATC
>JAEOTI010000065.1 GCA_016839955.1 Candidatus Hodarchaeota archaeon
AATTAGCCGCAACAATGAGGAGTATGTCATAGATGTCTATGGTTGCTAAGAGTTGTATAAGTCTTTTAGAACGGTTTTCTTCGGACTCACCCCGGCCTCTGTCAGCAGCACAGCTACTGATGCTTTTTTTATCCCAAGGTCATGGGCAAAAACTGCGCGAGGTTTTTTCGAAGGGAAATCCTCTGGTTTCTTTTGAGGAAGAGGAATTTTTATGGTGCAGTGTACATACCAACGCTTGTTCTTGGTATAGACTAACTGGACGGTTTTAAGCGTACCTAATTGTAATTGGTTACGGTGATAACTAGACAGATTTAATGGAAGCCAAAGATGTTTTTTTTTCTCGGGGTAATAGAGCTCTAACCACGTCCGAGTCAATTTTGTGATACGTTGATGGAGAAAACAGGTGAATCCCACATTGACGCGACGTGGTAATTTTCGTGGGGTATAGTCCTGAGCTTGACACGGAGGAGCAGGTTTCTTTGCAGTCGTCCACCAATGAAGAACATGGACCAGCAAATCTTCACGTTCGACATATTTTGAATTGGACAGGATCTGCTTGTACTGCTGTTCATGTGCTTTGACTTTTTCACGGTAGGAATGCCACATCTCCACCGCCGTGTCCCGACATTCTTTTAGTTCACGGACAGTAATTCGCGAACTAAATTGTTGTTTGAGGTCATATTTTACTGACGGACGACCTTGAGTGTAATAAGTTGTCCCATTAGTTTGGGTCCGCTTTTGATGGTGACTTGTTAAAGTTAAAGCGTCTAATTTCGTCTTATCAAGCCGTTTCCCTTCTCTGCCAACACACCATAGCCTGTCTTCTTTCATTCTGATAACTGATAAATATCGTTGAATAACGGTCGTATCCCGTGCTGTGAGCCGGTGAAGCTGTTGAGTTTTTTTAGGGCTCAAATAATCATCCATGACAGGAATTTTGACCGTCGTGAACATAAAATCCGATCCTCTTTTTTATTCTTCATTCTTTCTTTATAATTCTTAAGAACACATCAATAGAAATAGGCATGATGACCACCGGAGGTTATATCTAAAGGACTAATCAAATAACGGTGAATTTTGTGTAATTAAGCAGAATAAGAACTATTTTTTTCTCTCTGAAAACGGAATAAATAAGATAAACCAGGAATTCATATAATTCGAATCCATACTGTGGTCGTCACTTGGTGGGGACGTTAAAGGAATAAATTCGATATTCATATACAGTTATACATATTTATTTACATTTTTGGACAACCTTTGATAACCCCAAAGTGGATGGCATCTTGAGAAGAATGACCAATTCAATTGAGAAGAATGACCAATTCAAGTATACATTATTATACAAGGGGTTAGCAGAGGAAGGTTACCAATTCGTTTTCGTCGGAAAAACATCTGAATGTGATAACTGTCGACTTACCGGTGTTTGCTTAGCGAATCTTGAACCAGGCCGATTGTACGAAGTTACTTCTGTTCGAGACGTTGTTCATAATTGTGCTGTCCATGATCAAGTAGTAACTGTAACTGTTCATGAACCTCAACTATCAGTTGCCGTTTCAACAAAAAATGCACTACAAGGCTCAACAATAACTTGGAAAGGGGCCGAGTGTAAAAAATACCAATGCAAATACTATCGAAGTCTTTGTCATCCTGAATATATAATGGATGGAGATCGCTTACAAATTAAAAATAAATTAAAGAAAATTAAGTGTCCTAATAAGCAGAAATTAACGAATGTTAAGGTTTCTAGGACCAAATAATGGTTATGAGGGGAAATAATGAGTAAACGAGCAAAAAAAAGTAGTGGTGGAAGAAGGAGAAAGAAGATTGTAGATGGTGACTTCTTATTATTAGATTATGTAGGTCGTACCAAAGAGAATAATGAGGTTTTTGACGTTACTATGGAAGATGTTGCTCGAGAAGAGGGAGTTTGGAGAGAAGATGTTACCTACCATCCTGAAGTTTGTATTATTGGCAAAAATTTTCTGGTTTCTGGATTAGAAAAGGCTCTTTTGGATACAAAAATCGGAGAAAACAATACTTTTGAGGTAGATCCAGCAGAAGGGTTTGGAAAACGAGATCCAAATCAAATTGAACGCATTCCAGTGAAAAGTATTATCAAAGAGACGAAAACTAAACCTGAAGTAGGAAAACGTGTTCGCTACAAAGGTCGTATTGGGAAAATCCTTTCTGCATCCCAAGGGCGATGTAGGGTTGATTTTAATCATCCCTTAGCTGGGAAGACTTTAGTATTCAATGTCACTGTTCATGAACGGCTTGATGATATGGATGCCAAGGTCAAAGCTCTTATTGCTAGACGTATTCCTCAAATTGATGTAGAAACTCTTACGATTGAATTTAATGAAGAGACTAAAGAAGCAACGATTGATGTACCCTTTAGATTACTTAGTGCAGAAGGGATTGATTATGTATTACTCGGTCTCGCTTCTGACCTTTGGCGCCATTTAGGATTTGAAGAAGTTAAGACTAGTCAGACCTTTGATTTTCGTCCAAAAGAAACTGAGGAAGAACAAACTAAAGAGGAAACCGAGAAAGAAACAGACGAAGAAGTAGAAGAGGAAACTTCTTCAGAGTAGTCTTTTTTTAACTTCAGATGCTTTAACTAAGAATAATAACAATTGTATTTTGGTTCTAAGGGTATTATTTGATGAATTAGTTTGTCAGATGAGTTTTGATCCTTATGATCTTTCGAGACGAACAAGACAAATCCTTTCCACAAAAGTGTCTCATTTTTATATGTTTTTTTGTAACACTACTCATTTCAATTTTTTTAACGTTTATTGATGTTGAAACAATAGTACCTTCTTTGAAACATTACCAGATTACAGGGAATGCCATACGACAAGTAATTTTGTATTCCTGTTTGATTATTTACATTATTCGAGTTGTAATAATGGGACTTGTATTTCTACGTAGAAAATTAGTATGGAGAGAATCGATAACAATTGCAATAGGAATGAGTATAATTATTTTCTTCTATGCTTTTGTGGGAGGAAACTCTACCGAATCTCTCAATATTTTTGATTTTTTAGGAATGATTCTATTTGTAATTGGGTCGTATCTTAATTCTTACTCAGAATACCAAAGACATCTATGGAAAATCGACCCACAAAACAAAGGGCGATTATATACAGAAGGGTTATTTGGACATTCTATGCATATCAATTATTTCGGAGATAGTATTCTTTTTACTGGACTCGCAATTATTACTCAAAGTCCAATAATGCTCTTAATTCCTCTAGGAATGACGATGAACTTTGTTTTTATTCTAATTCCTACCATGGATGAGTATTTAGAGTCCAAATATGGTGAAGAGTTCAGAAACTATACTCAACGAACAAAAAAGTTCATCCCACTTATTTATTAGAACTAAATGAGTTTTCAGTCAAAAGTGATATAGGACACCCGTTTATACCTTTGATCTTCATCAGTACCTAAATGTTTTATCAAAATGCAGTTCTCCATGAAAAAGGAGTTAATTTTAGGTAAAATTTCGTAGCTATGCGTTAAATGTCTACATAATTTTTCGAGTTTGCTTTGTAAATGAACTAACTCGATAAGTGGTGTTAAAGCTGAAGGAATGAAGATCGAAATCAATCCAGGTGTTTTATTATTAACATAATGAAACATAGAATTTTCAGCTTCAATTTGGAAACTAGCAATTATGTGTTCAAGTGAGCTTTGAGATTTTACTGGTAATGGTCCAAAAGTAGCACAGTTTCGGAATAAATCTTTTTCTGGATAAGCTTTGAGATCGAAAAGTGTAAAAAAATATTGACCAAATTCTGATGTCATTTGTTCAGGAGTAATTCCGGTCTCGTTGATTAAAGGCCCTTTAAGCTCAAACAGCTTTGGTCCCTTAGTAGTATATAAAAAGACACCTATAGATAAGACTTTAAAGAGCCCCATTTTGTGAGTTGAAGCTGTTAATTGCATATCTTGCAGTTCTTCGGATTCTAAAGGGTTTAAGAGTAAATCATTCTGTTTTGCCATCCCATTTACCACCTTTGATTACTTATAATTTCTCAAAAACTTCATTAATTGGATATCAGAGATTATAGAGAATTAATACGTGGTTATAAGAAATTCAATCTATACAATACTCCCAATTCCCCTCAGAACTTAAGGTTCAGCTTTTAGAAGTATAGAAATATTGACTTCAAGGAGTATAGAGTAATAGAGATCTTATCTTAAAATTAAGTTAACTCGAAAGAAGAAATAGTAAAATTAATTCGAACAGCTCTTTACTGCACATTTAGATTTCTAAGGAAATTTATGAGTACAACATTAGAAAAGTGTTTATGTTAAGGTAATTTTCCTTATAAGGTAGTTTTTCTACGTATTGGTATGCAACCAAGTTATTTACATTCATATTGGATAATAATAAAACTAAAATGAAATTATTTTTCTTCGTCGTTTTTCTTTTTCTCGGCTTCAGAATCTCGAGCAGCAGTTTGTCTCTTCGCCATAAAATCACCCATACGATTTTCTGATTTTTTTTCTTTTTTCTTATCCTTATTTCCCATTTTTATTCCTTCTTTAGTAAATTTTGAACTTCTTTCTTATATAGCGTTCTATTCTGAACTTTTTTTTTTATTCTAGGATACTCCGATCATTGGAAGAAGTGCATACTGACTTGACCTGTTGTCAAAAACCAAGGATCATTATAAAGTATGGATATAAGATTTTAAAGGTTTCACTTAGAGTCATATCTCTATAATAACGAGATATCAATAGTATAGTGGCAATATGAGAGAAAATTGAATATAAGCATCGTTATTTAAACAAAATGTTTTATTTTGACGTCAAACGGTATTTTATTATCTTAGAACATTCTCTCGAGCAATATCTATAACAGACATCCAATTATTTTCATAGATTATTTCAGGTACAACATTGAATAGTCCAATCGCTGAACAAATAGAAAAATCAATTCCGAGTCTGGTTTTTTGTGGAATTCCTTTTTGCTTTATTCGCTCTGCAAGCTTTTCTCGGATATCATATTCCACAACATTTTCTCCTAAAAGCTTTGATTGGATCGTTTCTGCGCATAAATTGTCTTCCAGAGCCTCTTCGTTTCGATCAATATTTCCAATTGCTATTAAAGAAACCTCGGGGGGATTTAATTTCCAGAGAAAATCTACAATCGCGTCTAAATTCACAAAAGCTGCAGCAAGAGTACGTTCACAATGCTTTACTAAATTAGCAGCAACTGTTCCATTTGTAGTAACAAGAAATGCAGTTTTCCCTTTAAGTTGTAAACCTAATGCCAATAGTGGGGAATTGTCTTTCTTAATTCCTGATGTTTTAAGTTCTGAGAAGCACATATAGCGAGGGTCAGATAAATATGGTACAAGATCATTTACATCTCTTCCTAACCTGATTTTGTTAGGTTGGTTTTGCAGTAAACAGCATATAGTAGTTGTAGCACGAAATACATCAATGATAACTGCTACACCTCTAGCAGCAAGACACCCTTCATATCCTTTAAAAATTTGAACCTTCATTGCCCACATTTCCTTTAAATACTTAATGAATGCCTTAGAAAACTGCCCAATCCAAGGGATTTTTCTCAATCAAGATAAAAAAGGAACTATTTAGAGTGTAACCAGTATCTAGGTTAGCATTCTACTTAATTCCTAAGGTGCTTTTTTTGAGTTTTCTATCTCCTGAACTCCCTATTGAGCTTGCAACTTATTGCTATGGGTGTAGGGAATGTGTACGATCCTGTCCTGTCGATGCAATCCATTTTTTGACGTTAGGGATAGTCGAAGTTGATCGAAAAGCTTGTTGGGAATATGTTTCTTCATTGGAAGATGGAGAATGCTGGAACTGCTCTAATGGCTGTCGCAAGGATGTTCTCAAAATGAGTTTGTTTGAAATTTCTATCGATGAGAAGAATCAGGTCACGATAATCCGAAAGGAAAGTGAAGTCGAGAAAATCGATCTTAGTATATAATGATCCTTAATTTTTCTAAATCTTCAATTTGCTGTTTATGATACTTGGGAACATAATTTAAGATAATATTTCCTTGCCATTCTTTATTATTAAGATATTTAACCAATTCAATACATTTTTCGTCAATTGGGCAATGTCTAAGCTGATTTCTTTTTCCAGAAAGATAAATACATATAATTTCTTTGAAATATCTGTCTATTATTTGATAAATCTTCTCCCATGATTGTATATAAGCAATATGAGGTGTCATTGGTAAATTAAAGTCAATAATTTCTTCTGGAAGAAAAATACGTCTTTTTCCAAAGAATAAGCTATCATCAAGCGCTTCCACGGACCATATTGCTTTAGTTGATTGTTGAATTTCAATAAGGTTTTCTAAAAAATGGTTACTTGAAATCTTTAAATATTCAAATTATCCTTTATTCTTAAAAATTAAGCAATAACTATGGTCATATCCATAGCCATACACTCCCTCGCCAGTATCTTCTCCATTCCAGCCTACAACAACTTCCCCCTCAAAATGAAGAACTTTAGAAATAGATCGGGCGATGTCCCATGCAAGCATCGTTATTTCTCTTCCTTTGATATTGAGATTTGATGCTTCTACTATAACAATTCCATTAGGTTTGAGGATGTTTTTCATTTTATCATAGATTTCTTGTAGCTCTTTTAGATACTGTGCATAAGTACCTCCTGTTGAATAAGCTGTAAGGGCATAATATTCTTGATCAGCTTTATGCATGAATGGTGGAGAGCTAAAAGCAAAATCGAATTTTGGAAATGCATACAGATCTAATTTTCGAGCGTCTCCATGGATAATATTTTCATTATTTAGGAGTTTTGATTTAATATAAGCGAAACGGGTTTGTTCATATTCTATCCCAAAAGGAATTCGTCTTAACTCTTCAGCAACGAATAAGGTTGTTCCAAGTCCAGCAAAAATATCAATAATCTTATCTCCTTCAGTAGTGTATCTATCAAGGAAAAATTCAACTAAAGCTTCAGGAGAACGATTATCATCAGATTGAAACTCTTCAGGGATATTTAATCTATTCACCTTGTTCATCGAAATGAACGTCTTCATTAATTATTTTCACCAATGTCTTATTTGATCAGATTTCTAAGATAAATTTTTGTACATTTGCCATGTCTATTACTAGAATAATGTACAGAACGACCGTAGAAAGATCTGTTGGGGATAATCTGATGGTACTCAAAGAAGCTATTGAGCTCGAACGGGTTGGTAAATTTGAGGACGCTTTACACATCCTAAAGCAGCTGAATGATGTGTTTGACAGCATACAGCGATCTGAACAGATTATCTGCCTCAATTTACAGAGCAAATGCTTATGGAAAACCGGCAAACTAATTGAAGCAGAAAATCGTGCCCGAATTGCCCTTGAATTAGCAGAAAATGACCCCGCAGATCGTCAAGGACAAGCAGATGCGCTGAATCATTTGGGAATAATATATTGGTACAAAGGGAAAATGGACAAGACAGAAGTGTATTACCAACAAAGTCTGGCTCTGAGGAGAGAAATTGGCAACCCCCAAGACATCGCTGGCTCTTTGAACAATTTAGGTATCATCCATTACCAGCGGGGACAGCTAGACAAGGCAAAAGAGTACTACCAACAGTGCCTTGCTCTATTCAAGAAAAGTGGCAACCCCCATGACATCGCCAACGCCTTGAACAATTTAGGTGTCATCTATTATCACTGGGGAGAGCTAGACAAGGCGGAAGAGTATTACAATCAGAGTCTTGCTCTATTCAAGAAAATTAACAACCCACAGAACATCGCGACATCCTTGAACAATTTAGGTATCATCTCTTACCAACGTGGACAGCTAGATAAGGCGGAAGACTACCAAAAACAAAGCCTTGCATTAAAGGAAAAAATTGGCAACCCCTATGACACCACTGAAACGCTTATTGAGTTAGTCCGAGTCATGTTGACTCGTAAGAGCCTTGATGATGCTATGAAGTACTCGGGACGGCTAAACCAACTAGCTAAGGAGTCTAAACTACCTGACATCGCTGTAAGATCCGCTCTGGGGAAAAGTCTATTGAAACTGGAGCAACAAGAATTGGGTTCGGCGCAACACCTGGCTTCGAAAGCCGTAAAGCAAGCAGCTGAGATCCCCCATTTTGAGCTACAGGTTGATGTAATGGGGCTATTGATCCGAATCTTTCTGGAACAATTCTTACAAACCAAACACCCAAAATTTCGAGTCCAAATAGAAGAGTTGTTAGAAGAGATAGTTCAACTAAGTAAACGGGAACATCTTCACCGGACTTATGTCGAAACCGTGTTTGTGCAAGGGATGGTGAAACGAGCCTTATTCGACCTGCAGGGGGCCACCGAACGTTTCCAATTAGCTGGGCTACTTGCTGAAGAACGAGGGATTCGTCCGGTAGCAAAACAGGCTGCGGAAGAACTACTGATCGTTCAGCAGCATATGGACAGGTATCAACAACTCGTTTTTGAGAAACCGGACGACTACGAACAAGAGCAACTCCAGGCTGTCAAGTCCTATCTCGAAAAAATCACTACCTTCCTGTGATAGCTCTCCTCAACTATTTCAATAGAATTATGTCACTGATGTGATTTTACAAATTAAATGATACTAAAAGTCGCTTTTCTGTCAATTAAATTTGCAAATTAAGTGAGACTAAAACCTATTAAAAATTCTTTTTTTGAATCCCTTTTTTGCAAAATAGTGAGACTTTTTGCAGAAATATTGAGACAAACTGCTGTAATTTGATTAGTGAATTTTTCCATTTGATTTGCAAAAATAATGAGACAATTAATGTTGATGAAAGTAAAAATTGTCCAGCATTGCAATCTTAAGTTGTCCATTTACAATTATAAAATGTCCA
>JAEOTI010000066.1 GCA_016839955.1 Candidatus Hodarchaeota archaeon
GTTGGGCAAACCTATGTAGAACAAAAACATGTAGATACTGGATGGAAAATTATTCAAGAAACTGCTATATCTGTTTCCTAACAATATTGAAACAATATTTTTAATTTCCTCAGAAAACTATCAATCGGTAGTTAATACAAATGGTAAACAATGATCAACCAGCGGAAGAAACTATTATTGATGGATTAATAATTACAGCTTTCTTGGATCAAGGACCAGTGAATGTTTACAACTCTTCCCCCTTTCATAATAATGATGCCTATAATTTCGTTATTTGGGAACTGCCAGCTTTTAATATCGATTTACCGATGACTTTAGGGGAAATATTACCTACAGGATTGTTTACTACTAAATGTGGAGCTTTTCGGGTTTTAACATACTTTCTATATCTACCTGTCGAGTTTTCTTCTGATCCTCGGATCAAGGAAAATGGCCGGCCGATCATTTTCTGGGTTTTCTCTCAATCAGAAACCATTTTAAATGTTGAAACAAAAATTGAACAAAAATTTATTCAATTATTTCGTTATCACAAGATTCTTAATGATATTGACTTAATTAAAACAGTTGTAATGCAAGATATCGATGATAAAATTAAGCAAATCACTAAAAATTCTTAACTAGCTTAATTTCACTGAGGGGGATAAAAGATTGTAATTTTGATTTATTTATTATACAAATCTAAGTCAAGTTCTTTGTATAGTTCAGAATGACTTGAAAAAAGGATTGAATCATGTCCCCGTGTGGTGAATTTGAAAAACATTAGTAATTCTCTAAAATCAATACCTAGATTAGCAATTATGTCATGATTTTTTTCAAGCCAGTTTGTTTCTTGTTCAAATAGTTCTCTATGTCTTGCAAAGATCTTTTTTGTAAGTTTAGTAATCTTTTTTGTGTTTATTTTAGGATTTATAGTTTTTAATAAATTCGAAAGGTCTCTTTGGAATGTTTTCTCTTTATTTTCGAGTTCATCCTGGTCTCTCAGGATAATGATTTTTGAAGTTCGACCGTAATAACTAACATAGTTCTTACCTTCTAGACGAGTAATGATCTTTTTGATAAGGTTAGCTTCCTCTAATTTATCCAGATGAAAATAAATCTTTGTTATTTTTACTGGTTCAGTTAATTTTTTGTTAAGCAGAGGAAGCATTTCTGCAGCAGACAATGCATATCGTTTGACCGAATTTTTATCTTCCACAATCTCATCCTTAATCCCTGTTCTAAGAATTTCAAGAATGGCATTTCGTATCTCTTGTCCTGCTAATTTATAGAAGGTATCTGAGTCAACTTCCGTAGTTGTAGGAATTTTTTTCCAAAATTGGAAGGTCCTTAACCATTCATCATCTAAATGAGATTCAACCATAAAAATCACACAATCTAAGGATAACTAATTAAATTTTACCGTTTTTTAATTAGAACTGTTTCCATTCAACTGTTTAATCGCTATTGAATAGAAATTTTTTTATACTTAACGGTTCAACAAATCTTGAACAGATAGGTTTATCCAATAAAACTTCCAAGGGATAATATAAATGTCTATAGACACGCAAATTACCCAACTAAATAAAGAAAAAGAGTATAATTTCTTAGGTTACATTCTTTTTTGGTTTGGACAGCTACAGTCACATTTAGGATCAAATATAGTTCAATTTGTAATTCTTGTTTGGATTGCTTGGGAATTTGAAAGTCCATTATTACTGGGGATTGCTGCATTTGCTGGATTTGCACCGATTATTGTCATAACTCCCTTAGCTGGTGTTTTTGTCGATCGATGGTCTAGAAAGAAAGTGATTATTTTAGTAGATTTCTTACAAGCCTTTGCAACTTTTATCCTTGTAGCATTATTCTACCTTGGAGACGTAATTGTTTGGTACGTAATAATTATTTCAGCTTTTCGAGGAATTTTCGAAGCATTTCATTATCCTGCAACAGAAGCAATCATGCCATTAATGGTCCCACCAGAAAAACTAGGTCGAATGAACGGATTGAGTTATTTATCTTATGGAATTATAGGAATACTTGGTCCATTGATTGCAGCATTATTACTCCTTTATTGGAAAATCTTTGAAATATTATTACTTGATCCTATTACATTCATTTTTGCAATAGTGCCCGTTTTACTCGTTAAAATCCCAGAAGTGAAAGAAAAAAAACAGTTACAGGATCAAAAACCATCAATTATGTCAGAATTTTCTGAAGGAATTAGCTTCATTCGACATAAAGATGGGCTTCTACCTCTTCTATCTATTTTTACTGGCGCAAATTTCTTCATTCCATTTTTAATGGTATTATTACCTCTGTTTGTAAAAATAAGTCATTCTGGTGAAAAAGGTGATTTAGCGTTTATATTCGCCCTTAATCAACTGGGATTACTTATTGGGGCACTAATAATGTCTTCTTGGAAAGGATTTCAAAATAAAATTGTAGGAGTCGTCTTTGGTATCCTTTTTATGTATGTAGGAGTTTTGATAGTCGTTTTTACTCCCACAGGTCCAAATACATTCTTAATAATGGGCTTCGGGATGGCGTTAGTTGGTTTCATGCTACCTGTTGCAAACATCTCAAGTCAAACCATCTGGCAAACAGTTGTACCTCCAGAAAAAATTGGTCGAGTTTTTTCTGTTAGAAGAAGTATTGCTCAATTTTCTGCGCCTCTAGCAATGATTATGAGTGGTGTTCTCGCTGAATTTATTGCAATGGAGACACTGTTTTTTGCTTGTGCAGCATTGGGACTCGTTTGTTTAGCATACACTTGGTTCATGACTAATTTGTCAGCAGTTGAGGTTGAGAGTGTAATGCCAACAGAATCCCCTATTACAGCTTAAATTAGAATAATCAAAAATCGTTGTCCTCTGTAATTCTCTGCTAGATTTTAAAATGGATTTACATATAGAATACTTTTTAACAGGTTAATCTGGATTCCAACTAGGCTAATGTTATGAATAGTTCTTCCTATAAGAAAAAGATATCCAAAATACGTAGAAACTATAACAAAGCTTTTTTAGATTCACCTGAATCTCCCTTAACAACTGATCAAAAACTGAATTTCTCTGGACTCTCTTTTTTCCCAATCGATGAGAAATATCGGTTAGATGTTGAGTTAAAGAAGAACATTAATCCTGAAAAAATTACCTTATCATCCTCTAAAGGGGAAAGCCATATTTATCTTCGTTATGGTTCTCTAGAATTTGCATTAGATGGACAAACCTGTAAATTAACTGTATTTAAGCCACTAGATGAAGATTATTTCTTTTTACCCTTTAAGGATAAAACTTCAGGGAAGGAATCTTATGAAGCTGGTCGATACGTTGAAATCGAATTAATATCTGATAATATATACATTCTGGACTTTAATTTAGCTTATAATCCGCTTTGTGCATACAATGATAATTTCAGTTGTGCTTTAACACCTTTTGAGAATATACTCCCCATTGCTATTCCTGCAGGTCAAAAAAAATATAGAGATTAGGAAACTATACAAATGGAATCGTATTTAGAAAAATTAGCTTTATCATATCCTTTACGAGAATCTATTATCCACTCTATTCTTGAAAGATTACAATTACCAATTGGAAGTTATGGTTTAGACGCCGGTTGTGGAATTGGCGACATCACATTAATGCTCGCAAGAGCTGTAGGACCGGATGGGAGAGTTAAAGGTATTGACATTTCAAAAGAGTTTGTAGAACATGCAAAAAAGCTTTCTTTAGAAGCTGGCTTATCTGATAGAGTTCACTTTGAAGAGGGTAATTTGACTAGTTTACCATTTAACGATGACTCTTTTGGTTGGCTTTGGAGTATGGATTGTGCGGCATTCATGCCAAGTAGAGGTATGATAAGTCAAGAAAAATTATTACAAGAGTTATCACGAGTTGTTAAACCTGGTGGAAAACTTGCACTTCTTGTTTGGTCATCTCAACAGTTACTTCCTGGTTATCCCCATCTGGAAGCTCGATTGAATACGACAGCCATGGGAACAGCTCCATTTCAAGAAAATAGTGACCCAAAAACACATTTCCTTCGAGTTTTGGATTGGTTTGAAAAACCAAATTTAGAAAATCCAAGTGTAAATACGTTTGTAAAAACTATCCATGCACCAATTAGCGAGGAAATTAAAAAATCTGTCACATCCCTTATTCAAATGCGATGGAACCCAAAGTCCTCTGAACTAAGTCAAAAAGATTACACTTCATATCAAAGGGTATGTAACCCTGACTCCTCAGATTATATCTTGAATCAGGAAGGTTATTACGCTTTTTTTACGTATTCTCTCTTTCAGTGTGACGTTGGGAAATGAGAGACTTCCCCCCACACATTAATTTGGAAGACATTTTAAGCATAAGAATCTCGGTAAAATTAGCTATTTTTCATTATTCATCTCATGAGGGATAATATTTGTTTAGAAAATT
Organism: Candidatus Hodarchaeota archaeon; assembly: GCA_016839955.1. Next base: position 4,407 of record JAEOTI010000066.1, read on the forward strand.
CCTAGTTGTAAGTCTGGTTATAACTACAATGATTATTTCTAGTATAGGTTTCTTCCCTACTCAAGCTACAACTGCTGACAGTCAACCAAAACCTCAAATAACTAACGAAAAATCACAATTACCACAAAAACCTACAGAAGAAAGAAAACATTCTATAACACGAACTTTTCCAAACCTATATCTTGAAAAAGAAGAGACAGAGTTCAAAGAAGAAATTTCAAAACCCCTTTCTATGGACAAAAATCAAATTCCATCTCTTCAAGGCACTATAGAAAATGGTTTTTCATTTAACTCAGGCACAGGTTATGACGATATCTATTTCACCAGATCTTGGACAGCTGGTGATCAAGTTTTTGTTGTAGGCGAGTGGTTCAACAATCAAGCTGAAGATATCTTGGATTTCGGGATTTATGCACCAGGAACAGACATAAATATGGTACTTAATGGTGGCTATGACTCTTTTGAAATGACTGGTTGGGCAATGGCGACTGGAGGTGGCTCACCAGAACAAATGTACCTTGATATCACTGAAGCAGGTACCTATTACATTCGAATCATTAACTATGCTAAAATTGATGTTACTGGTCGAATTGCAACGCGAACTCCAGATATTGCAGAACTATCATACTCAGATCAAACTGGCGTTTGGCTGAATGGTACTGCAGTTGGAAACTTAACTGCCATTCTTACTTCAGAACTAAATCTCACACATTGTTTCGTCAGAGAAATGCATATCTATGATAATACTACAATTTGGGCATATAATTGTTATATAGATCAATTATTCATCTATGGTGACTCAAAATTCTTTGGAGTCATCACAACGATTTCAGATGTAATTAGTTTTGATTACGCATTAGTTGAATTAAGCAGTAATTGCATAATTCAAACAGCAGAGGCCTGGTATTTTTCCAATTTCATAGCAAATGATAGTTTGATTTATAATGCATTTGCTTACGAAGGTAGTTCCATTGAACTCCATGGAGGCTCTCATGGGACAATCCATGGTGAGGAACGAGCTTTTGTTTCGATTCATGATACTACAATATCTAGAGCAAGCATTGGCTTTCGGGGCGATGCCCAAGCTATTAATTTCACTGCTTTACCCACTGGTTACCTTTCTAGTTGGCAGGTAATTGATAATCCCGAACGGGTGAATACGACTCTTAGTTATAATATGTACAATACAGATGTAACAAACTGGACAATACAGGCTGGAGACAATGCTGATGTTGGTTTAAAGTCTGTAAACCTCTATTCAGCGGTTGTAACTGGAAATGGAAGCCTATATTGTGAATCCGCGGAAATAACATATCTAGAATCCCATGAGAACGGAACAATCTCAAGTTATTCCACGGATGTTCACCTGGTAACAAGTTTGCTTAACGAGTCTTACCTGCTAATTTCTGGAGGATCATATGGTCGAATCATAGTAGATGATCACAGTATCCTTGATGCACATGATTGTGATATCACCTATCCAGATCCCTGGTTCATTCAAGGTCAAGTAAATCTATCATTAGGATCTGGGATCTATACGGCGTGGACACTCAGCGCACAAGATGTTAGTGGAATTACTATCGATATTCTTTTTGACAATGTAACTGTAACAGATTGGTACTTACGTGCAAGAGGAAACTCAGTTGTCCGATTGAAATACTCTGATTTATATTATATACGTACTTGGGGACAAGGAACTCTATACGTTAATAACTCGAATGTAGGAACCGCTTATGCTCATGAAGACGGCAAACTATTTTGCGATACAATTTATCAATATGACTTTGGATACCTTTGGGCATTAGGTAATAGTTCAGTAGAAATCAATGACAGTTCGGTTCACCATGTACTATCCTATAACAATGGAACAATGAAACTTTTTGATTGCGTAAATAGCACAGCTTACTCGGGCATTATTGAAGCTAGAGATAAGAGCAGGCTTGAAATCTATAATTGTCAACTTTCATATTTCTGGGTTGATATTTGGGATGATACTTCCTTTTATATAGAGAATTCTGACATTGAGTCTGTAGCGACCTACCATTCAGCTACAGGTTCTGTTTGGGATTTCAATGGCCATTTTTGCTTCACTGGTGTTGGCTCAATCAATATTATTTCATCTATTATTGAATTAGAAGAACATTATCATGGGGGGGGATCATGGAATTTAGGAGTTCCGCCAGTTTATGAAACTACTGTAAATTATAATCCTGGTAACGGTTTGGTTGTTAGTAATACTTGGGTTGGCGGACATTGGTTGAGATTCTTTGATAATACTTCAGCCACTGTAGCAGGAACGAGTTCATATGAACTGGATATTTCAGTTCATGATGAAGCAGATGTAACACTTTCTGGTGGAGTGTTTTCCGAATTACATCTTAATCAACAAGGAGAAGCATATGTGAACAATGCTGAGGTCTATGATGTACATATTCTATTTTCTCCAGAACTTAGTTGGATTGATAACTTACCATATCTGTATCCAACCCCCGGTTCAATGTTGTTATCGAATTATTTCAGTTCATCAGGTCCTGAACCTTATTTGAGTGCATCTTCGAGTATTCTGATCTTCTTCCATATTCATTTAGAGAATCCTGATTTAGTAGTAATTTCTGATTGTACAATACGATCAATTTCAGCAGTTGGTGATGGAGCTTTTTCACTAGAAAACATGGATATTTACGACTTATCGATTTTTGGTTCCATTTACTGTCAGGAAACAGATTCTACAACTCGAAACATCTATTTATATGACCACTCATCATATAATGCAACAAACATCGGGTTTGAATATATTTACATTGCAGAAAATGCATGGGCAGGACTTGTCGACCCCTATAAGGCTTATTCCGACCTTTATGGAGACATCTATGGTGTTTTAGACGTCTCGTTTACTATTACGGTTGAAGCTGACCCCTATTCCACTATAAATGCCTGGCGAACAGATAACCCCAGCCTTAGCGATACTTCAACAACAGATGCAAGTGGTATTGGACAGGTTGAAATCCCCGTTGATTGGTGGACTGGTTCTCTCTATTGGGGATCATCAGTGAATATCACTGGTTATGTTGGTGGTGTACAATACAAGGCTTGGGTGTACTTAGATGAACCTACATATATTGATCTTGAGTATGATGGATACCCAGTTGGAGAAACTCCAGACACTAGTCCCCCAGTATTCAACTCTCGTCCTTCAGATGTTTACTATTCCACCGATAATTATCTAGCTAAATATATTACTTGGTACTGTTGGGATGAAAATCCTCACTGGTATAATATCTCTGTCAAAGGTGAGACGGTAGTAGATACAACTTGGGATGGAAATTATATTGACTATCGTGTCGATGGATGGAGTGTAGGAACCTATCGAGTTGATATATACATTTACGACGCAGATTGGCGAGTTTCTTCCGATACAGTGTATGTATATGTTTCTGAAGATGGTTTTACATCAGATTCTGAAAGTCCAACTTCTGAAGAACCATCAGTGACCACACCAGGATTAACTTTGATTATTTCAATGATAGCATTTGTAGCTCTAGCCTTTGCCCTAAAAAAACGTAGATAACTTGGATTTTTAGCCCATAAGGGCTACCTTTTTCTTTTTTTCTTTTAATAAGATATATCTCCTATTCTTGGTGAATTAAAAATTTTTTATCATGTAGTATCAATCAAATATTTTATCTATCAAAACGAAGACTAAAAGAACAAAACACCCAAAAATAACTAATAAAATCACTTTCAATCTTGTTAATCAAATTTCAATACCTCTAACAAAGAGAGTCTAAATTATTTTAAGGATTATTTTTTCTTTTTCATATTGGAGATATGGACTCCTAGATCCTTTTGGAGTTTGAAAAATCTGGGATTGACTGAATTACTTCTAAATCTAGGTTCCCAATTATTTTTTATTTACCTAATAATTATTATAGGAATTATTTGGCGGTTCAGCCGATTTTTTACTCCAAACCTAGGAAAATGGTTCACTAATGTTACAATTTGGATTTTTTTCCCGATAACAATTATTTTTTCGATCTTAACTCTTGAATCAACTTCTATTAGCATCTTTTTGGGGATTGGTATTCTAGCTCTCTTAATTCACGTAATAAGCTATTTTTCCATTCTTTTTCTCTCTAAACCAAATTATCTATTTAGAGAAAAAACACAATCCAACTTAAATAATCAACAATTAGGAGCACAGGCGTTATCAGCAATGTTTCCAAATGCTTTAATTTATCCATTCCCCATTATATTAGCCGTAATAGGAGAAAAAGGAATTCCATATGCTACAATCTTTGTTTTCTTTGTAATAATCTTTAGAAACAGTTTAGGAGTATACATTGGGATAGAGCATTCAAATGAATCCTTAAATAGCCCTTTAAAAATTAATACACAAAAAATGATATTAGAAACTTTGAAATTTCCACCATTTGTAGCCACTCTTATCGGATTTTTCTTTTTACTCATTAATGGGCCTCAAGATTTTCAATCACCAGTAATCACTCTGTCAAAGGATATATCCTTGTGGGGATCATTAATTTTAATTGGAATTTCATTCCAAGATTTATCACAGCTAAAACCTGAAAATCTCTTTTCTCAAAAAACTCAGAATGTTGCATTTGTTAGATTCTTTGTTTCTATTGTGGTTGGGACTCTATTTGTCTGGTTTTGGCAATTCTCATCAGTGATTGCATTTACGCTCTTGATTCAATGTATGGGGCCCCCAGCAGTCTCCAATATTATATATGGCAAGTTTTTCAATTTATCAGAGGATGAGATATCTATCTACACTATAAGTGTAACATTAATTGGTCTATTACTCCTACCTCTAGAGATTTTAGTTCTTTCTATGTTATTTCCGTTATAAAAACAAATTTACACTAGGTTATTATCAAATTAACCCGTTAAGATTATCAAAGTTAATATCATTAGCATCATTCCAGAAACGATTCCAATACCGATAATCTCTTCTTGGTTTGGATAAGAGTGTGCAGCTGGTATTAGTTCATCCAAAGAAATAAATACCATGATCCCAGCAACAAAGGCCAGAGAATATCCTAATAAATCAGTCTCGAGGAATGGCAATAAAAATAGCACCCCAATAATCGCTCCAATGGGTTCTGCTATTCCAGATAAAAAAGAATACTTGAAAGCTTTCATTCTATCTCCAGTTGCATGATAAATAGGTACACTCACACTAAGGCCTTCTGGGATATTATGCAAGGCAATAGCTATCATAATAACAAAAC
>JAEOTI010000388.1 GCA_016839955.1 Candidatus Hodarchaeota archaeon
AATTTTGATTGACAACGTGGGCATCTAATTTCTTCTGGGAGACTAGAAACCATTAATGTCCTCTCATAATCACATTCAGCCCTCATACATACGATGTTTATCTTTGTTTGCTCTAATCTGCGCTTGACAGCAGAAAGAATCGCTTTATCAGGGGGACCTCTGAATACTTTCATACTCTGTATCTCAGTAACTGATTGAGCAAGAGGGGATTCTAATTTTTGAACTGCTACAACTTTTAGCTTGAGAGTGTTCTCACACAATGCATTGATTATATATTCTACCTGTCTTATATCTAATTTATCAAATAATGCTTCATTTATTGCTTCGTCCCCTAGAATGGTGGGACTATATCTTTGTTTGATTGCTCGGATAGGGATTGCTTTTCGTCTTTTTTGTTTCCGAATAACGCCCATTCTTTGGCCAACTTGTTGCAGACGCCATGAAAAAAGCTCTGAATTTTCTAAAAACCGTAATACAAGCTCTTCTACATGCTCTGGATGTAAATTTCCACTCCCAAGTGTTTCAACAACTAGGCTTGTGGCGGCTTGTATTGGAAATTTGAGCATAATCCCATATGGATCTGATCGATATACAACACTTTGCCCAGTTCGTGCAGATAAAAGACCAGATAATAATAAGCCCAGAGTTTCGTTCGCTTTAGTTCCGCAAAATGTATGTAATACCATCGAACGTCCTGCAGATTCAAGTAAGAATTCATTTAAGTCAGGAAGTAAACCTAATTTCTTTTGCTTCTGAGAAAGATCTGTAATTGCTTTCTTACTATTAGAATCAATAGGATATTCTGACAGAACTTCAGTTACTGGATTATTTAATAAATATAACACTTCTTGTGCGATTTCAAAGGGAACTGGAATCATTTCCCCTTCCCATGTAGGAAGAGCTGCAGCACTATCATTTATGGGTGCTACACTAATCTTTGGAGGGGAAATATCTTCATGAATAGCTAAAATTTGCCATTGAAGACCTCGTAGAATGAATCTGGCTCCTTTTTCAGCGCGTAAGGACACAAAAGCTTCGTCTAGTGTACCAATAACAGATTGAGTAGTAATATCAATTACTCGATAGTTAAGAGTATCTGGAATAACAGATAAACGTTCATAATAGAATTCTCGCGCTTTACGAGGTTTGGCTTTGAGAATTATGTCACCTGAAGAAATGTCTTGAGATTTCCAGATTAAATATACAATTTCTGATGCAAATTCAACTACTTCTTCAAAAACCTCATAGTGTAAGTTTTGAAAGGGATATGCTCTAATAATTACTGAATATAAATCTTTAGGCTTAGATGGTCCCAATTCCATAAGAAGACCAATTAATTGATGTAAGACAACATCCAAAGCATTCGAATAGATATTTGTGTCTTCAAGAGAACCATTTATAGTTTTTTTCGCGATTACGGCTGATTCTGCAACATCTCGCTTATCAACACTTAGAATAATTCCCCTACTAGCTTTAGAAAGGCTATGTCCACTACGACCCAATCTTTGAAGAAAAGTCGTAACTTGTCTAGGGCTCATATATTGACACACAAGATCAATTTCACCAATATCGATACCTAATTCCAAAGAACTAGTTGCAAAAACAATATTGAGTTTTCCTTCTCGAAACTCTGATTCAGCTCGTGTCCTTACACTACGCGATAATGAAGAATGATGAACTTCATGTTTGATATGCGTTTCTTGAATCTCTTCCTGCCACTTCATTAAACGCCAACCAAGAATTTCAGCAAATTGTCTAGTATTGGTAAACACTAGTAAAGTTTCTGCATTTTGGGCAAGATTAAGAATTCTTTGGAAACGTACAGCGGCTTCTGGAGTGGTTTGAAGTAATTTTGCAATGAGTTCATCAGATTCTGTAGGGCATGGAAATTCAACACTTATAATTGTTTTTTCTTTTAATTCTGCTTGAGTTGCATCTATAATTTCTACTGGTTGTTGTGGAGATAAAAAAGCTCCAACTTCCTGAGGTCTTCCTATTGTGGCACTTAACCCAATTCGTTGAAAGGGTCTTCCTATGAGCCTTTCTAGACGTTCTAATGCAATTGACAGTTGTGTTCCTCGCTTATTATCAACCAGTTCATGTATTTCGTCGACCACTACAGCCCATGCCGTTTTCAAATGTTGACCAACAACTTTAGCTGGGAGAATTGCCTGTAGGGTCTCAGGTGTAGTGATTAATACTTCTGGAGGTTTTAATGCTTGTTTTCTACGTTCATATTGACTTGTGTCCCCATGGCGTACACTAATAGTGATGCTCAATTTATTGCACAGCTGCGGAAGAGCCCGACGATAAATATCCCGGTTTAGGGCTCTAAGGGGTGTGATATAGAGTATCTGGAAGCCTTCTGAAATAGTACCAAGATCTTTCTTTCTGAGTAGACGATCAAAGAGGGGAAGAAGTGCAGCTTCTGTCTTTCCCGATCCAGTTGGAGCAATAAAAAGACAATTTGTTTCTTTTATTACAAAAGGAATACCCAATCTTTGTATTGCTGTTGGCTGGTCAAACTTTTCTGAAAGAGCTTCCCTTATTCTCGGATCTAACTGTGAAAAAATCATCCAGATTGCACTCGTCCATGTTATTAGAAACAAGATAATAAGGAAAAATGTGGTTGTTCAGGCAGTTGGAAAATCAATTCTAAATACCCGCATCCGATCCAATGACCACAATGTCATTGAATCGTAACCAAAAGGGTCTAGAATCGTATTTCCTAACTCTGCTAATTTTTGAGTGGTTAGATCTTCTGAAGGGGTATCCCAAACTAAAATTCCATTAGTTTGGATCCATTTTTGTAGTTTTTCTGTGATTTTCCTCTCAAAACGATTCTTTGTTACTATAATCCACATTTGAAATACACTAGTGTTTTCTGTCGACATTAGATAAGATTCAATATTACTTACGTTATTTACATGCAACTCCCTACCCAAATAGTATGAAGCAATCCGTATTGTACCCTCTGTTGACCAAAACGTATCAATATCAGAATTAGAATTGTTTTTGACATAACTACATGCCCCTCGCCAGTCTGGGTGATAACCAGCATGTCCATTGCCTGCAATAAATCCAAAAAGGAATAGAAATTGCATTAAAAATAGAGTAAATATTAATACGACGGGAATCCATGAAAGATTTCTATTTCCAAGAAGGTTTGTTTGCTTATTTTCCAGAAATAAGCGATTTAACCAAAAAAAGCCTTTAGCTAATAAGATGGCTACAAAAGGAATAGCTATCACTAAATAACGCTGAGCTTTTAGGCTATAGGCAGTTAAAACAAAAAGAATAAGTAAAAATGTATTAATAAAGTACAAATAGCTTGAATCTTTTTTAGTCCATTTAATAATTCCCAAAAAAACAAACAAAAGCCCTAAACCGATATTCATCATTAAGAGAAAGAAGTACCAATAAAATTCTCCGAAGCCACACCAATTTGAAATTTCTAATCCTTTTGTAGGTTCATGAAACCCCTTTCGTGGGATTAAAATCCAAACAATATAAAATATTGTAGAAAAAAGAAAAAATAATCCAGTAGGGATGAAAGTTTCTTTCTTTATTGATGTAGTTGTCGTTTCTGAAGACCAAGTAAGAAAAATGTACAACAAAGTGGGAATAAAAATTGCAAAAGCCAAAAAATTCGTAAAAAATGTCATTCCTTGAATTGATGAGGCTAAAAGTAATAGTTTAATGCTTTTATGATGAACAGCCTCGAGAATTATAAGAAATAAAATAACCATAAGGAACGATAAAAGTACATATTCTTTAGCTTCACGAGAGGCAGCTATATGTAAAGGAAAGAAAGCGAATATTATAGTGGATAAAATTGGGCAAAAACGTTCATTCTTATCTTTTTGGAGACGAATGGTTAAAAGATAGACCATTGGTATTGTAAGGGTCCCAAAAATTACAGAAGGTAAACGTACAGTAGTTTCTGACTCTCCTAGTAAATTAATAGAAAACCAGACAAATAAATAGAAGGCAGGAGGTCTCAAAAAAAAACCTTCTGAATCATTAAACAATATTGTTGATCTATGTAGAGTTAGGACTTCATCATACCAAAAAGAGGGAGCTCCAAGATCCCAAACTCGAAGAATAAAACCAAGAAAGGTAATAAAAAATATAATTACTCTATCTTCTGGTAAAATCCATGTAGAAGTCTCTTCTGAGGCAACCATTATGTTTTTTTTGTTTGTCTCGCCCAAGATTGCCAATTCAAAAACTACTCTCCAAACAATGATTAGAATGTTATTTGAAGGACTGATAAGCTGATAGAAATCGTTCTCCAGTTATAACTACTCGAATATTTTTCTAAAGTTACATTAGCAAGTAAATCCAGAATCTGTTGATAATGGTCATCTTGCCTCTCATGATCTGAAGTTGTTAGCAAGTAACGGATATTCAACAATTCACACACAGAAATGATCTCTTCTTGGTTGAAACTACTGTTTCTTTTTTCGTTTTCATTAAAAAGGATGTTATAATCGATTGATTTGGTAGATGTGTAAGCAGAAACATAATATTCTCTATGTGGAATTACTACAACACTTTCTGGGTCCACATTTTGATTCAACCATTCAGTAATCTCTCTTCTAGGCTCCCACATCTGGCTTTTAACTAAAGCACTTGTTGTGAAAGAGAAAAGAAATTGAATTGAGACAATTAATAATATGAAAATCAGAGAAAACCGAGGTCTTTGAATAATAATTGGTTTAATGTTAAATTTAGCAGCTGATTTCTTTATAATTTTAGCTAACTCAACAATTGCTACTGAACAAAACAATGGTTGAATTAAGATAACGCCTAGTACATGATACTTGATCCAACGTCCATCAAGTAATATTAGAAACACTAGCATACTTCCCACTGAAGCTAGAATAAAATAATATCCTTCTTTTCCTATTTTTGAGATTTCCTGTTGCTTAATCTTCTGAAATACAACCCAGATCCCAAATAGCATTAGCAAAAGTAAGAATGTCGCGAATCCTAGCCTAAAAAAATTGTATAGATCTAATTTTGCGGGTTCTGGGTTTCCTCCAAAACCAGAATAAGTAGCTAAAATGATTAATAAAAGATATCCTAGTTCCTCTATAGTTAATTTTCCTTTCTGAGCTTCATCAGATTGATGTTCTAACATACTAACAATCCAAATGAATGCATCATTGGTTCTATAGTACCATATGACCATCATAAAAATAACTACAAAAATAGAGACTAGTATTGATGATATTACGACGATTTTCCTTTCATCAAGGTCATCGTGTTGAAAACTCATAAACAGAAGCCAAGAAATCGTAAAAAGTAAGAGAAAAGCACCTTCTGGTCTAGCTAACGAAGCTAACCCAACAAAGGAAAGACCTATTGGAATTTTTTTCTTGTTCTCAAATGAAATTAATGTAATACAAGAAAATAACGCAAAAGTAATGTAGAGTCCTGTTGCCAAGGTCATTACTGAGATAGCAAGAAACCAAGGTGTGAAAATTCCAATTAGGGCTCCAACGATTGCTGCATCCTCTTCTTCGGTTAAGCGTTTGATCATCACATAAAGCATTGGAGGCACAAAAGATGTAGAAACAACTGAAACAAGTTTTGCAGCTTGAAAACTTGAAAAAGGAGTAATTGAAATTGTGAGTGCCACTAGAAGATGAAAGAGAGGCGTAAAAACAAAGAATGGAGAATCACTTCCTACCCAAGAAGTTTTTTTACCCGCAGCGAGATCCTCAGCGATTTGGACATTATAAGCAGCGTCTCCAAACCAATCATTGTATGTTAATGGCCAAATCCAAATGAGACGGACTATTAATGATAGGAGCCAGAATCCGATTAACATAGCTTGGTTCTTTCTTCCCCCAATTATAGGTATGTAATTTTTGTTTTCTTGATTTGATACAGTGAAAAAGGTTGATCTATTAGTTTTCACAGCTCAGTTCCTCAAATCAAATACTTCTGTATCCTACATTTTTTTTTTTCAAAGAATCATCCTTTTAAGTGGTTCTTATTCCTTCTGACCCACAA
>JAEOTI010000389.1 GCA_016839955.1 Candidatus Hodarchaeota archaeon
AAGATCAAACCGAAAGATGTTCCACGAGGTATTAATTTAGATCCGAACAAAATGGGAGTAAAATCTGCAGTTTATTCGTCAGCTTTTCTGCTAAGAAGAGCAATTGCCGAAGAACTTGTAATTGCTCCTACCGAAATTGAAATCTCACGACATCGTACGTTAATTGATGCTAATAATGTATTTTATCCAGAATCAACGTTTAGTGATCGTTTACCGAATGGTTCGGGTTTTATAGAATGGTTTTCTGATAATTGGGAAGATGTATTGACCCAGTTCACTCATTGTCAGGATATATTCTCTAGAAAAATAATAACCCAGGAACATGATCATAACTGTGATCATGCTTGCTATCTTTGTCTAAAATCATACGGTAACATGAGATATCATGGTATTTTGGATTGGCGATTAGGGGTCTCCTATCTAAAACTTCTGAAAGATAGTTCATATTTAGCTGGTTTGGATGGGAATTTTAAAAGCCTTGAATTGAATAATTGGAAGTCACTTACTCTCAAGCATACACGAAACTTTGTCGCATCATTCTCCTATGAATTACTTGAGAATTTTGAATTACCTGTAATCAAACTGAATGACACTACCGTGGCAATGGTAGTTCACCCATTATGGGACATTAAAAATCCTATGGGAATCTTAGCTGATACAGTTGCAAATTTAAGTGCTTTTAAAATCAAGTTTATAGATTCTTTCAATTTAGCGAGGAGACAAAGTTGGTGTCAAGGCCAATTAACCTAATGCTAACGTTTTGGATATTCCATTCGTTTTTAACACTTTTTCCCGCTTTTTAATTTCAAAAGTTGTTTAGCTTTCAATCATTAAGTAGGATGATACTCGATGAAAAGAATCATGAATATATTGGGAAGAACAACTAAAATTTGTGAACTTATTCTGATACTGAAAAAAGATTGGTGAATTTCTTTTCTTCTATCTTCAAGTATTAGTATTCTCTTAAAAACCCTTCACTAATAGCTTTCGCAATGTTATAGGCCAATAATGGAGGAACAGCGTTCCCAATTTGTTTCGATATATGAGTAAAATTTCCAAAGAATTCGAATGAATCAGGAAAACTCATCAAACGTGCTCCCTCACGCAAAGATAATCCTCTATCTTGCAATGGATGCACTAGCTCTCTAAAATTCGTAAACGATGTTGTTAAAGTCCTGGAAAAAGAATTTAATGAAATTCTATAAAAACTTCCTCTGTTCCCTGCTTTTGCAGTTATATCAACTTCATTCTTATTTTCTGATAAATTCACGAGATTTAAGTGTTCTAATCTTTTTAATTCTTTCGATGAATGGTTCAAATTATAAGTAGGAATGAAATTTGCGATTTCATTATCTTCTATCCTTTTTCCAATTTCCAAGACCTTTCTGAAATCTTCCAAACTAATTTTCTTGTGTTCTTCTTTTATATTCTGGGTTTGATCCGAATTTCTTGTATTAATTAGAAGTTTAGCATGATCAGATAAGGAGCATTTTATTGAGTACTTAAGAAAATTTTTTTTAATAAGTGATTTTACCACAGCAGGGTCATAATCTTCTAGATAGTTCAAAGGTACAAACCCTTCTGAATATTCTCCTTCTTTTGTTTTGATATCTTTCTTTATTCTTAGAGAAACAATATCTTTCAATAGAGACTGTTCAACCTCAGATAGCTCATCTTTGTAAACATCCCAAACCCCAATATTGTTTTTTCCTCGACGATCGCTTCGGTACTGGTAGTTTTGTGGAATTTTTCTCATAATCTTCAAATGCTCTTTCTTCTTTGGAAATCTTGCATTATGCTTAGTAACCGATTGGGAATCGAAAACGAATTTTTCATAAGGAGTAGTTTGCTTGTTCAAATTTTTTTCAAGTGGTATCGGGATATCTTCGTGATTGATGGTATTTGGATTTAGTTTTGGTAATCCTAACAAAGCTTCTTTGACAGTAGTTTGATAAAATCTCTCTATTGGTGGATCATAAAACATTTCAAGAGTTGTAAACCCTTTTTGTAGATGTGTTGGAGCGGGAAAACCGATATTTTTCCTAAAAGAATTGTTAGTTATTAATCCGAAAAATCGATTTCGATCTTGGGGAACCCCAAAATCTTTACAGTCGAGGATAGTGGATTTGAATGAGAATCCTAGGCCTTCAATTTCAGTACTCAAATTCTTCATGAAGTTAAATACTTGTTGTTGATTACTAATTTTTCTATTGAAGTCAAACTCTGTAGATTGGCTGTCATTCCTATCTTGGTTTTTTTTAAGGGGTTTTCGAATATTAGTTATACCTTCAACATTCTCCATTAATGCGATTTTTGGATTTAGTTCCACTACCCATTTAATAAAGCCGTGAAGAAGTCTATTTTTAGGTGAATAGAAATCTCGTTTCCCTGGTGCTTTACTGAAACCTTGACATGGAGGACTACCAATGATCACATCAAATTCTTTTTCCAACAAATATTTTGGTATATTTTTAGCTATATCATGTAAAATGAACTCTGTGTGTGGGTGATTATACTCATATGTTTCTTTCATTCGTTCATCGATATCTATTGAATATTTGATATCAAATTGACCTGTTGCTAAAAATCCTGTACTAAATCCACCCGCTCCACAAAATAGGTCTATTACTGTAATTTTTTCATGTTCCACAACATGTCACGTTTGAAAATCAAGTCACTAAAGTTTCGTAGAATCACAGTTAAATTCTTTTGGGCGAAGAATCGAAAGATCAAATCATCGTGACACAAAGTTCAAGAAAAATTAGTATTGTGTGTTTAATGGACAGCTATCGTGTTTTGGATATCTCGCTTGACATACCAGTGCCCCAAAGTCAATCATTCCCAGGAAAATCTATTGTGCCCCATAGTGACTGATCTGTGTAAGTTATGTCATAACTTTCTCCTTACTGGATGCTCCAAAGTATCATTCTACAATCAAGTTAGCGTTCCAACACATTATCTTCTTAATATGCTTAGCTATTGTCTTTGAAAGGAGGGGTGGAACTGCATTCCCAATCTGTTGGGCGACTGATGTAAATGATCCGTGAAACTCAAATGAATCAGGAAAGCTTTGGATACGAGCACCTTCACGGAGGGATAACCCACGGTTTTCCAGGGGGTGCACTAAATCACGTGGATTAGTGAAATGGGTCGTTATAGTAGGTGCGGATTGATTTAGTGATAATCGATAGAATTTCCGCCTGTGGCCGGCTTTTGCAGTAATATCAACAGCTGTCCCTTTTTCGTCATATTTCAACCAATTGTTATCAATCAGCGTTGCTATAACCTTTACTGGGTAATTATTCAGTACACGTAAGGGGACATACCCTTCCTGCCATTTTCCTTTTTTGGTCTTTATTTCTGGTTTCGTCCTAAGTTGGACGATCGTTTTAATGACCTTTTTTTCGAGTTCGGTAAGGAGTTTTATGTGGTAGAGTTCTTCATAAATATCTGCGATCTCCCATACGCAAATCGATAATTTTCCTTGACGATCCGTCCGATATGCTTTTCCTTGGGGGATACACGCAATGATTTTCCTGTCGTCTGTTTTGGGAAACCGTACTGCATGTCCATTAGTTGTAGTACTAGTTTCTTTAGGAGATAATACGTTTAAATACTGATTTACAGTGTCTTCCAGCTGGACTTTTGCCATAGTTTTTTTATCCGTGTTGCGTATAGGGTCGGGTAGACCATATAGAGCGTCCTGTACGGTGAACCTGTTTTTGTACCCATTCGGTTTGGGGAACGATGGAGCAACGCCAACGTCGTCTCGGATCCCGAGACAAAAATACCGTTTTCGTGTCTGGGGAACTCCAAAATTTGAGCTGAATATAGTGGTCTGTTCGCACACGTAATTGATTTGCTCAAATACTTTTTTAACTTTTTGTGCGACCTTGGAACGGTGTGTTAAAAAACCAGCAACATTTTCCATTAGAAATACTTCTGGGCGTAACGCCTCCACCCACCTGACGAATTGAAATGGAAGGGCATTCCGTATTTTCTCTTGTTTTGATTTTGGGTCTCGGTTACCTCGTGCTGAACTATATCCTTGACATGGAGGACTACCAATTATGACATCGATATTTTTATCGAATTCTAAGACATTAGAAGATATATCATGCAAGATAAAACTCGTAGATTTATGATTTGCTTCAAAGGTTTTTTTGACACTTATATTATTATCAATTCCTGCAATTACATTAAACCCTACATCTTGAAAACCTTTGCTAAAACCACCAATACCACAGAACAGGTCTAAAACATTAATTTCCATGAAACTA
>JAEOTI010000390.1 GCA_016839955.1 Candidatus Hodarchaeota archaeon
AAAGTACTTTCGATTCGTATCATTATTCAGTTTAATCTGACGTAATACCTCTGGTTCAGGGATTAATGGAAGTAATGGATGATATTTTCCAGAACCAGTAAAATCGATTTGTCCCCGAGAAGCGAGAGTTGTCAAACCTTCAATGATATCCGTGTATCCAAGATCGTCTAGTTGTTCTGTCAATGTAGCATTTATGTTTAATGAAATTTTTGCATGTGGATTATCTCGTAACGCTTCTGTAAGGGGGCGGTAGGATTCATTTACAATTTGTTTAATTACTGGAGCTATTTGGACAGGAGGCTGGTAAATATGAAAGAGAAAAGCAAAGTAAACGACCATGTGGTGATCCTCACCTTCATAACTTCGAGAAGATGAATTTTTTTCATTTTTAAATTCATCTTATTCTAATTTTTTCAACGAATATCTACTATAATTCCGTGTTTCCTTAATTAGTCGATGTTTCTTTTTTTATCCTCATCTAGTATGAATTTTTCAATCTATATTTGACAGAAAATCTCTGAACGGAACCAATTAAATCGGAATAATTTTTGAGCTCAATTATCATGAATATTGGCAAAATAATCCCAAGCGCTGTAGTGATTCTTGCAGTAATAGGTTTAGGAGGATTTCTCGCGGGGGAAGAAATGCATCCCGCAATAGCAGTTATAATCCTTGGAATTGCGGGTCTACTTGCAGGGCTTCTTTTTGGTAAGGATTCGTATGAAGCTATTAAAGCATTAGTGCTTATTGGCGCTTTACTTATTGGGATCATAATTGTGATCTTATTATTTGCCACAGAAGATGCGAATAAAGAGTTCGAAGAGTCTACAACTGGAGCAGAAGTAATTATTGGATTTTTTATCATAATTTTACTAATTGTATTGATCCTTGTTATGGTTGGTGTAGCTATTGCATTGGCAATTAGTGCTGTTTTTGTTACAATCGGGGCATGGATAGGAATTCAAATACATTATGAGCTATTCTCAAAACCAGAAAAACAAAAATATACACAGAAGAAAAAAAGAAGATAAACAAGTCAGAAACGTTACTAACGGATTGTGAAATATCAATGGGAGAAGTTAAACAGAAATGGTTTAGACATTGGGCAGTATTATCCGGATTATGGGTTGTTCTGGGTATCCTCCTCTTTTTTAGCCTATTAGTAGATAAAATTGTTGAAACGGACGATCAAACGGTCGTCGAAACAAGTGACCTTAATGCACTCATAGGTATGGCTATAATTGGTTCTGTAGCTTTTTTTGGCAGAGCTCTATTTGTTTTTCTTGAAAATAAGGATATAGATACTACAAAAAAATGGTTTAAGCATTGGATAGTCCTTTCAGGATTATGGATAATAGCTCCTTTACTAATTATTGCCCGAGTAATTACACTTCATCGTGAAGATTTTGATTTAATTATAATGCAAGTGACTTATGTTAAAACAGATGAACTTAATTCATTATTAATTTTAGTTTTTGTAGCTGTACTACTCTCGTTTATCAGAGCATTCTTTGCTTTTCGTGAATATTACAAACTAGATTTAAATAAGCAGAAACCAGTTGAATGGTCATCACCAACCAAATTCTGTCCCACATGTGGGAAGAGAAATGCTATAAATGCAAAATTTTGTATCGCTTGTGCTGAGTCGATTATTGATGTGGCAATTCCACAAACAGACTAATCAAACCTTGTCGTATTTCAGATATATTGTCGTCAAAGTGTAGTTTGACGACATAAAAATAATCCATCTACGATTTTTCCTAAATTATCAGGAACATTACTAAAACTAAGAAGATGTAGTTTGTAGATATTGCAATTACAAGTGCTTGAGAAAAAGATAATGCTGTTGTCTCTTTAATTCCTGCAGTAATTGTTAATATCATCCAGAGCTGAATTATCCCCAAGATGAGTAGAGCTATTCCCTCGTCAATTTTTTCTATCCCAACATGATTTATGTTTATGTATAGAAAAGCTAGTGCTATTGTTGGTCCAATCAGTGATGAAGATATTGCTGCGATAAGTTCCAAATGTTTATCCGTTCTTATATTGTATATTACATATAAAGATATCTCAGTAATACCAATAATTAGGAACCACCCAGCTAAAGATAATAAAAAATAATTAGTTACGTCATTGTTAGATAGCGGGATAAGAAATGATCCCACAACAGCAATAGATATTTCTGATCCAAGGAAAACTGCAAAAAGAAAAAGAAAACTAACTTCTATTAAACTCCTATAAGGATGATGAGTAAAATATTGAATAAAGGGAGTTAAATTCTCCAAGGGGGAGTTTACAGAATCTGATTGAGTAACTTGCTTCTTTTTTTCTTTAATTTCACCATCAAGAATTTTTAAATATTCTATTGCATGTTTCCCTTTATCTGTTAGTTTATAGGACTTATTAGACTGTTGTTCAACTAAATCTCCAAGTGTATTTATATGATGATAAATTGAACCTGCTTTTAAATCCAAATATTTGCTTAGCTCGCTGTAGGTTATTGGTAGATCGACCATTAATTCAAGAATTGCTCTACGGACCGGATTAGAAAGAACTTCAAGTAATGCTGTCTTTTCATCTTCCTGCAATTTTTGTAATCCCCATACGGTCCAATTAAGAATAGTTTTGTTAACTAAAGTTGAGTTGGAAAATAATTTGATGAATTTTATTTTTTTCATTATCAAAATAACTATTTCGAATCAAAAGGTCGGTTAAATTGGGCACTATCAAACATTTTTATGAAATTGTGGTTCTTTTAACTCAGCTTATTTCTTAAAAGAATGCTTTATGTCACAATTAAAGACACCTTCACATTGACTCAAGAGTTCTTGAACCTTGTATTCAAGGAGAATTTAAGCAAAATCCAATAAACAATGCCCTCTGTCTATTACATGAGCATCAAACTTGATGTTTCCATGAAAGAAGTGCAATCTACGGAGGAAAAATAAATGAAAAAATATCTAGCCTTCTCGATAGGGTTGATATTAGTTATACTATTCACTTTGGGATCTGGAGCAGCTAATGCTGAAGGGAATGGTAATATCAATCTTGATTTGCAACAGCAACAAGGTAAAGCCATTATCACGACTGATGATATGGCTGTATCAATTGAAACAAAGGGAAATGTACCTAAATTCTCGTTTTACGAATTAAGTGACAATGACACTCGCTTCCACATCCACTTTGTAAAAATAATGGAATTCAATGACTCAAATGGAGACGGTGAATTCAATGAATCAGAACATGTCCCAGGAACGCCTGCGCTTGCCCTTTCCAGTGTAACATGGAATCTTTCCGACTATACCACAGAAGGGACTGTTTATACATTCAATTATTCTAGTTTTGATACTAGTCATGGTTCAGGATCCAATCCTTATGAGAATTTCACTATAAATTTAGTTATCCATTTTGATTCTACAAACGGTACTGCCTTTAAATTCGACATAGCTATGGAAAATTGGCCATTTCAAGACACTGAAAACATGTTAGCTCTTCGCTGGGATCTTACTTGGGGTGCAAACGACAATGACTCATTTTCAGTGGATTCAAGAGAAGATGGAGCTTATTTAGTTAAAGATTCAGAAGATATGGCTTATTTTGTTTATGAAGACACAGCTCAGATTGATGAAACTGATGTCGATGTAAAGATTAGCTATGATGACAAAATGGGTGATTCTGAATTTACTCACGGAATTAAGGTATTTCTTAGTTACCCGAACTTTAATGGTTCTAAACTATATCATGATCCTACTGTTGGTGTCGTAACAGTCGAGGATCAGGAAACTGCGGAGACATCTGAAGGAATAATAACGTTTTTACCATTTCCTACAATCTCTAAAGCAGGTTTTCTGGCTATTACTGTTGCCTCGAGCTTACTTCTTGTAGTAGGACTTGTTATCCGGAAAAAGTTTAAGGAATAATCCACAAATTCCCTTTCTCTTTTTTTTCTTTTTTTAATCTACTTTTAGCGGATAAATTTGACTCTTATCCAATATAGAACAGATTTTATTGCTCTATACATCTAAATTGTAGAAGTAGGAAAATAGAAATTAGTTTAATCAAAGATTCTTTGAGTCTGTTTTATTACTTCTATTTCTAAAACTTTGATACAAAGAATAAATGACTTTGAGAATAACTTAGTCAATTAGAACCAATATCAAGTCGTGAATAATCAATTCAAGTTAGAATTTTAAGAAACTAGAACCGCCTAGTTTATTTTTTTAGGTTTTATGTTTCAGATTAATACAATTCTACATAATTCTGTTTCAACACATTAGATATTAGATGTTGAGTTTATAGTTCCAGATTTTGCAAGATAAGAAAGATACTGGAGTCGTTTATTTCCTATCAGTAATAAATTAGAACAACATGCATATATTGGAAGGAGAATATGTTTTGTTAGACGATTTTATATTATCTGATTCGACTTGAATAAATTTGAGTAGTTCTTATAACATTTTTTACAATTTATCAAAGAGAGAAACATTTTATTGTGTAAAAAAAAGAAGAAAAGGATACCTGATTTGAAAAATCAGGTATTACTAGATTTACTCCCTCTTGCGTGTCGTAAGAGCTATTAATCCAAGAAATAGTGCTCCACCAATTAGAAATAGAGTGTCAATGGAGTTTTCTTCGGAATCAGAGTCTAACAAACTTACTTCTGGATCATGTACTAAAGATTCTCCAAAGTAGTCATAGCTCAGATAGATTTCGTCATTTCCTTCCATATGGCTATAAACATTTACAGCAGAGTTATTGGCATCACCTTGCGCGGTGGATTTATATCCAAAAGAGCCTTGACCAATTGTATATTGGTTTTGAGCTCTAGCTCGGACTTGTTTGTGGCCTGAAAACTGGATTTTAAATGCAAGTTTTACATTATTAGTTGTGTTATGCCATGTGTAATCATCAATAATAATGTCGAATTTCAGACGATCAGTCGCATTTGCATAAATGTGGTTTCTTAATTGGATATAAGGAGTATTATCATGAGTAAAATTGAAATGGACCGCCATAACTGTATCATTGATAGTTTCAACGTTAAATCCACTGAATGACCATGTTCCAGATGGAAAAGTTACCTGAGAGGATGCGTCTTTTGTATCATTTTGTGGTTGATACGCTCCATCGTCATCTACGTCCTCGAATTCGAACATGGAAACAAATTTCACTTTATATGCATCATTTTCATCGTCACCAAGAGCCCAAAAATGGTATTGAGGCACATTTCCAGCACTAGTTACCTTTACTACAAAATCTGGTGTGGAAATTACTGCCTGGCCAGCAGAATATTCATATTCGAGACCATTTGCTGATGCTGTACCTATTGGAGCTAGGAAAAGAACTGCTCCAACAATAATCATGAAGATTTTATATTTCATAATTCAATCCTCCAAATCATTTTAA
>JAEOTI010000391.1 GCA_016839955.1 Candidatus Hodarchaeota archaeon
AACTGAGGCGAATTCTTGGGGTATAGATAGGATCGATATTAACTCCTTTAATACCCATTAATGCTGCTGCTTTAAGAGAATATTCTTTTGATGTAAAAGTCCCCATTCCACTCATTCCCAACATCGGTATGTCAGGACCGAACCTTTTTTTCAAAGCGTTCAAAGCTTTTAAGAATGGTGTCTTATCCTTTTTATAATTTCCAGTAATAAAGATTAATAAGTCCGGATCAGATGTTAATCCCGATTCCAAGTCGGGTATTGCTTTTTTAGTTGCATACTCAAGATCACGATGTGCTACATGACCTACTGCAGCAGAAACGTTCCCCAATTCAATTTTCTCCTTTTAATTTTGTCAATTCTTTTCAAAAATATCCTGCAATAGTTCCGCTACTCTATTTTGTTCGATCCTGAGTAGTGTTGTATTAGCTCCTTCGAGAAAAACTCCACATAGTATTCCTGCCAATCCTACTTTGAAGAAAGAAATAATGTAAGGTGGTCGATCATAACTAATATGAGGTGTATGTTCTTCTAGCTCCTTACTTACTTTTGATATAACTCGACGTACCCAATGAGCTAAAGGTAAGAGGTCTTCATTTGTTTTATCTGGCCAAAGACTCTGAATTACCAACCCATCAATTCTAAGTAAAAGAACAGCTTCAAAACCAACAAATGCTGTTAGATTTAATAGATGATCTTTAATTTCATGATATCTCAAATTTTGGTTTTGAGATGAACATTCAATATAATTCTTAGGATTTTCATGCGTTGCCACGTTAACTTCTCTCCTTTGTCTTCTTTTCCTTTTTATTCGAAACTTTTTACGTGAAGACCTGTTCCTTGTTCAAAAAATAAAGGGTGTGGTTTTTCACTATGTGAAGAACCTCTCATCTTTTTGATTTGTATTATCCTACTAAGAACACCCCCCAATCCTAAGTAATCAAGCTCAAACACAGAATCACCAAGGTATAAAGGTAATCGTGTAAGAATTTCATCAAAACCTTTCTCGATTGTAATTATACTTGTACCAATTTCTCTTAAATTGCAAAAAACTCTGCTTAAAACATTTCTAAGTTGATTTAGCCCTTCTACTTCGAACAGAAGTGGTGTGATTGGATCAATTACAATTCGAATTCCAGCATCAAAAGATTTTGTCACATTTCGGAGGACTTCAATGTGTTTTGGAAGCTCCCTTACTAGAAAATTCACGCTAACCTCGCTAGCTGTCATGTCAGAATCCAGACTAACTGTATGATGAAAATGTAGATTCCCACTTTTTACTTTCGTTTCAAATGATTTCAGTCCTAAACTATTAGTTTCCCTTATAATATCATTTAATGACTGTTCAAGAGAAACATACAAAGCAGGTTCTTTTTTAGAAGCTACGATAAATTGCCATGCGAAAGTTGATTTTCCACACCCTGGATTGCCATGAACGATATTAATTGAGTGTGGTTTTAACCCTCCACCTATCAAAGAATCTAATCCATAAACTCCAGACGAAATTCGTTTTTCCTTTGATTTTAACAATAGTTGTTGCATTATTATTCCTTCCTTTTTAGTGATTGATTTGATATAAAGGTCAAAAGTTCCATTAGATTCATGTCAAACTCTTGTTGTAGACGTTGAGGATCAGCTAAAGGAATCGCACATCGTCTACGAATATTACCTTCCCGATCGATTGCTAAACTGATTACATGATCATGATGTATAATCGCCCTTCGTAGAAGACTATCACCTTTTCTCCCTACGAAATCTTGGTAAGATAGGACAATTTGTAGCTTTTTATCACACAAAGGACAAATAATCTCTATAATTTTCGAATGAAATGTGTTCTGGTTATATAGTTGAGTTTTTCTGTAAGATTGACCTTTCATAGATGAAAATCTCTCCAAAAAGAATAAAGATTAACAACATCATAGATTTTTCACAATAGAGATTACAGCTCTTTAGTTTCACCTAGTCAAATTAGCTTAAAAACACCTAAAATATCAAAAAGGCTTACTAAGTAGAAGAAGGATTATTAAAATCTGTTTTCTGCCTGCAACTCTGTAAAGCTTAACAAAACAGAGAAGTTTGTGGCCGTAATACGAGATTATTAGCTTATTTTTCTTAGAAAAGATTGTTTAAGTGTTTTCTAAATCTAATAATCACTGTTATTGTTATTATTACGGAGGATGTCCTAAAACGGATTTACCCATTTGTGAATTTGACGCGAGAACTGGGATGTTGTGTGCTCGATGTCTTAAGAAACAACGAAAAGGAAGAATTTCTGAATCAGATATACACGTGTCAAAAGCTTTAGTTACCCTTGTAAAAAAATACCCCCAATTACAATCAATCTCCTTAAAAAAAACGGTGAAAGTCGAAGATACGTTTGTATTAGGAGTTATGAAAAAATCACAGTCTGTTATGGATGATAGTAGTATTAGAAAAGCATTAGAAATAACACTTGGTTTTAAAGTTAAAATTGTAGCCTTAACAAACGATTTTCGTGTAGTACTTGCTTCATTGTTTTCTCCACTTGAAGTTTTAGGAGTGGATAAAGTTTTTGTTCCTGATGGTAGTCAAGAATTGAAAGTAAGGCTCAAAGGTAAAATAGGTGAAGCTAACCATTCCATTTCTTCACTTTGTAAAATGGCCTCTGCTTTGTTAACCTATTCTGTGAGAGCAAATTTAGTCCCTGATCTAGAAAAAAAAGCCTACATTGATGAAGACCCTGAATATTAGATTATATCAACCAATTCGCATAAATCCTTAATAGTTCTACAATTGGGAATGATTCTTTCAAATTCATTTGATGAAAACATTCCAAGTTTACCAATAAAACCTACGTGACTCGTTAATGCCCTCTCTGCATCCTTTAGTGAATCTCCAATAAATAAAACCTTGTCATTCCCGGTTTGAAAAAATTGGACAATTTTTGAGAAATGTGGGCGTCCTTTTTCAAAACCTGGAGAATAACCAAGAATTAAATCTAAATTTTGTGAGATTTTTGTTCGTTTACAATACTCTTCAATTGTAGATTGTATTGTACTACTCGATATTGCCGTTTTATAGCCTTTTAAGTTTAAAGTCTCAAGGGTTGCAGTTGTATCATTAAAAAGAGGTTGATCAAAGACACTATGTAATTTTCTTGTTTCAAAACTTTGAACAATTTCCTGATTTAGTTGATGATTTGGGAATAGGAGTTCCATCTGTTGTACAAATGGTAAACCAGTTGTCTGAATATAACCCAGTCTTGCAAATTCTTCACTAATGCCATAATGTTTCTTTAAAAGACCAACCGCAATATTCTCTAAAATTGGCATTGTATCTGCAATTGTACCATCGAAATCAAAAACAACCACTTCATAATTTTTATAATCCAAAGAAATTTACTCTCCATTCCTGTAGAAAATGCAAATTTTTAGATTTGTTGTTCACGCATGTTATTATAAGCATATTTCAAACGTTGAAGAGCTGAAATATGAGAGAGTAACCCAACTAAAACAACTGCAGCTGTAAACGGATTGAATGAAAGCTCCCAAATTTCAAGAAGTCCGATTTCTTTGAAATACTGGGCACAGCCCCCAGTAGCCAAAATAAAAATTTTTTCTTTTCTTTCTGCGATTCCTATAGAGCAATTAATTTGATTATCTACACTTTCAGCTTTTGCTCTTATGAAAGAAGCCATAATCATACCAAAAAGGGTGAAAAGAATCCAAGAGCCATCAACATAACCTCCTAGGAGGATTCCAAGTAAAAAGAAAAATTCTGCATACCGATCTAAAGTATGATCCAGAACTTGACCGAAAGGTGTTGCTTGTCCTTTTGCACGCGCAATGGATCCATCAATCATGTCCAACCATGATGATAAAGCGATTAGAACAAGTCCAAGAACAATGTTACGTGTTGCAAAAGCAATTGTGCAAATGATACTAACTAGTACCGCCATAATAGAAACATTATTAGCAGATATTCCTGTTTTAGCAATAAATAGACCTACTGGTGCTAGAAGTCTTTCATAATATTTCCTAATAACCTTTTGTTGTTTCTCTCGTTTGACACTCATTGCAAAAGCCTTAAGGTAATAATTCAGCACCTTTTTCTATCAGAATTTTTGACGGGCACGGAAATTTGTGTCGACCTCGCTGTAATGCATCTTTAGCTGTAGAAACCACATCTGGATTTGTGCAAACAAAGATCAAACAACTTCCTTTATCTACTCGAGCAGCAGTTCCAATAGGTTTTCCAAATGCTCTTCGCATTCCATCCTGTAACCTGTCAGCACCTGCACCTGTCATCATTTTATTTTCTCGGAGGTAATGGTGAGGATAAGGAACAATTCGCATATGATAGTTTTCACGACCTATTTTATTTGTTAAATATCTGTTTACATGAACACGGGCAGCTTCTAGGGCATTATGACTAATTTGACATCTCTCAAGGGCGACGAGTGTTAATTTTACTGGAAAATCTTTGTTGGGGGAACCTAGATCAAATATACGAATCTTAGGTTCTGGTCCGCCTTTAATGAATTTTTTTCTTGTGTAAGGGGGTCTATCAATAGTCGAATAACAGTATGCTGGTCGTTTAACCATCAATACTTCCTCCAAAATAAGTTTGGTTAGATTTGTTTGACTTAATTAAGTTAAAAGATATAAAGTAGTCAAATCAGACCTCTGGTGTCTCCTTTTTATACAATTCTACAAGATTTATTCTTCTGTTTTGCAGTTTGCTGATTATTTTTCAACTTACATCATATATTCAGCAAAATGAATCTCTTTTTTCACAAGTGGTCAAATGAGTAACTCAAATAATTCGTTGTTATCTTTCAGCCCTCTCTCTTCAAACTTTATAAAGAAGTTTGGATGCAGAAGGGATGATGGTTAAGGTAAGAAGTGAATGACTATTCGAACCGAACAGATTTTCCTCCCGCCTTGTCCTGTCATTGGTAAGGCATGTCATTCTGCAAATAATTTATACAATGAAGGAAAAAATTTGTTGTAACTTGCTTGTAACTAATTATAAAACTAAGTTTCAATAAAAAATCAAGCAACCTTTGTAATGACTTAACATATATATTCTGGTTAGTGAGAAAATTGCCTGAAATACCTCTTGGAACAATCGATAGGTTAATAAGGAAAGCAGGTGTTCAAAGAACAAGTATAAAAGCAACAAAAGCACTTAGAGACGCAATTGAACACATAATTATTACTATTGCGAAGAAATCAGGTGAATGCGCACAACATGGAGGGAGGGTAACTTTGACAGAAAGTGATGTTAAACTCGCTCTCAATCTTCTTGACATAAAAAAAGCATAGTCTATTCATAGATTTTTTGAAAAAACGGAAAATCTGTCAAAAACCTAATCTGTTAGTTTAAAAAAGGAATGTGAGTATTTTTGGTCAAGGAATACCCCACAAAAGCATCAACGATTGTTTTTGTAACGTTAAACCAGATAAAACAAATTCTCCGTTTTACATATATAGATATCAACCGAAATTTTAGAAAATATGAACTCACTGGATGCCTTCATGGAGAATTGGACAGAATGCGGTCAAATCTCCAGTTCTTTCTAAGTCAAGATTCTGTATTTCTTAACAAAACCGACTGTAATCTTCAAACTGTTAATAATAATTTATTTTATTTAAAAGAAGATTTTTCTAAAGTTTATATTGAGTTCGTTATTGTTTCTGATAATTATTCCTTGAAAGAAGGTGAAAATGAAATCGTTCTCTACACAGAGCTTGAAAAAGCTCCCTACCCCTGCTATGCCTCATGGTTTTTTCCAGGACAAGTACTTAAAGTAGAAAGTATTCTGAAATACAAGTATAGAGAGAATAGAGTTCTATTATCAGCTGAAACAGGACAAAAAATTGGAGGAACGGAGAGTTTTCATTTTGATATGAAAATCATTGAAAGAATAGATCATTTTTACGCTAATAACTATATTTTTAACGATTTAGAATATACTTCTAGTTATTTTTCTTCGTTCAATAAGTCCTCGATTTCAGGTAACAAATCTTCCCAAAATCGTGAAAACCTTGGATCCTTGAGAAGTTCTAACAATGCAGCCCTTAAGTATTCTGATCGGGATTTAAAACGACCTTCTTGTACAATTTGATCTATTCTTGAAAGTAAGAATTTTGGAACTTGAGTGCTAATCGGTCTATTTGGTTCTTTCCCCAATTTTTCACTTCCTAACATCACAATAATAATTGATAATTTTAACTATATGACAATGGTTCAGTCATATTTATTTCAATCATTTCGTTAGAAATACTATCGACGCATCCAAAACCTATCCGTTCTAAATGTACAATTTCTCCTCTTCCTACTTCACTTAAATTACTTTCACCCCATCCATGATATATTTTCAGGGAATTTGGATTTAATTTTTCATTTAGAAAGAGGGATGAAGGTATATTGAGCTTTATATGAATCGCGTCTTTCACAGGAACCCACTGAACCTTTGGAAGATTTTTTAGTGGTTTTTCACCAATATATTTTGCTATAACCTTTTCAGGCTTGATTTCCTCTAATTTAATGTTATAAAGATCCTTTAAACGAAATTTTGAGCCCAATTTTTCCGATTTAATATCAAGGGAGTCAATGTAAAAATTAAAATCTGTATTTAAGGTTCTATTTCCTCTTTTCATATCATCTAAATTCAAAGGAAGATGAATCTGCTTCAAATTGGCGTCAACTACATTCAATTTTATTGGATTAATAACTGCAAAATAACGATTAGCAATTGGATCGACAATTTTTCTATTAATTGAAAAAATATTCACCCATTCTACCTCTGATTGAGCCTTAGTTAGGTTTAAATTATAAGTAAGCCGTTTAATTGCCTCTGGTAATATCCCTCTGCGCCTAAGCCCTGCAATTGTTGATAGGCGAATATCATCCCAACCAGAAACAACTTTGGTTTCAATCAAAGGTCGAATCAATCTTTTTTGAACTGGTGTGTCTTTCATCCTCAACCTAGAAAAATGAATTATTTGAGGATTTGGCAATCCTAATAGCTTTTGAATTTGATTTTGTAAAGGTATTCTAAAGTGAAATTCTTCAGATCTGAAAATGTGAGTAATTCCTCTTAAACCATCTTCTATACTCACTGCAAAATCATAAAGAGGCCAAACTGAGTACTGGTCACCCTGTAGCGGATGAGAAGCGTGTGTTATTCTCATAACTGCTGGATCTCGAAGTACTGGGTTAGGGTCTTCCATAGATAACTTAAGCCGAAGTGTCGCTTCACCTTCCTCAAGTGATCCGTCTAACATTTCTTTCCATTGGTGTTGTACTTCTTCAATTGGACTGGAACGGTGTGAGCATTCTTTTATCTCTTCTCTATAATTCTTAACAGTGCTGGTAGGACATTTACAAACATAAGCTTTACCCCTATCGATTAGATCACTCGCAAATTGGTAATAAATATCAATAAAATTTGATTCAATTATTTCTTCATCCCAATTTATATTGAGATATTCAAGAGCATCTCGAAAAACATCATAATACTCTAATGCAACTTTAGACGGATTTGTATCTTCGAATCGAAGGATTATTTTTCCTTCGTAACGTCTTGCATAATATTGATTAATGAAAAATGCGTACGCATGTCCAATATGAGGATGACCTGACGGTTCAGGTGCAAGACGAGTTTTAATTGTTCCTGGCTTAAGATTTTTTAGTGGTGGAAGTTCTAAATCCTTTTTTGTTTGTTGGATCTTTGGAGTTTCAACAATTTCCGGGAAAGTTTCTTTTAAAATGTCGATAAATTTTTCATTTGTTAGTGATTCTACTTCTTTAATCTTCTCTGAAACAATTTTAACAATTTTTTTTCCTTGTGAACGTAAGTCTGGCCTTTCACCCAGAACTCTTTTCATGATTGACCCAAGGTCAGGTTTCCCAAATTCATAACGGTTAGCATAAGTAAATTTTTCACAAAGATAATGAAGTTCATCTTCTTCCAGATCACAATCCTCCCAGAGAAAGCTTCTAGTTCCATTTTTTCAATAATTAATCCTGATATTAATGATTTATTTACTAATTCGGAAATTAGGCTAAAATCCTTTCTGAAGTCGTTCACAAAGATTACAATTTAAAAGAAATGTGAGTAGAAATCCTTCCGTTTCAACTGGGGGATGGATAACGTACCAAAAGTTAATTCATATTCCAACGACCTGTGTCATAGGCAGCATCATAAGGATATTTTGTATTATCATTATTATTATCGTCTATTTATCCGACAAAAAGAACAACATATGCTAGTAGGGACTTATGGTGGATTATTCGGTAGTTATCGATGAAATAATTAAGGGTCAAACCGTTTTTCTTAATGAAAATATTTTTTCAGTTGATTATTTACCCAATGAATTACCCGGAAGACAAGATCAACTTCAAGAATTAATAGAGATGTTTAGAGAGGTGATTCTTCACCCTAATAAATTTCATCAGGAAATTGTAATTCAAGGACCAACTGGAAGTGGAAAAACAACCTTAATTCGTTATTTTCTTCGTTCTTTTTCTCATTTTTTAAGAAAAGACTTTGCTAATCGATTTGAATTTGTTCAAATCAATTGTCGCAAAATGAACCGACCATTACCAATCATTAGTACCATAATTCATCGTTTGGATCCTATGTGCTCAATACGTGGCTTTTCAACTGACGAACTTTTCCAACAATTAATTCAAAGATATTCATCTGTTAAAACCCATCTCCTTTTAGTATTAGATGAATTTGATTTTTTACTAAAAGAAAATACAGGAAAGAAAATCTTATACAGTTTATTACGTTTCTATGATGATAATTCTACTATTCCTATGAAACTTTCATTAATTCTAATCACAAAACAAAATAACCTCAAAGAAATCACTGATAACTCTATATTAAGTACTATATTAGGGAAAATAATACTTTTACCCGCTTACTCTTTCTTGGAAATAAAGAAGATATTAGAGGATCGAGTCCGTCTTGGATTAAAATCCAATGTAATAAATGAAGACTTAATCAATCAATTAAGTATAATTAGTGCTGAAAATGGAGGAGATGCGCGTATTGCTATTGAAAACCTTTGGCGGGTTGGTAAGAAGGCAGACCAATTAAAAAAGGATTCGATTACTAATGAACATTTAGAATTAAGTTTTCATAATACATTCAAGTTTTTTCGGAATGATATTAATGAGCCTAACCTTTCTGACCATGAAGAGATTATTCTAGAGGCACTTAATGAGATCTTAGAAAAATCAAAATTATCATATGTTCCGATGGGACAAATAAAAAACCACTACATTAATCTTTGTAAAACTAAAGGAGCTGAACCACGCGGCCACACACAAATTTGGAAGTTTATAAATCGTCTCCAGGAAAAAGGTTTGATTTCTACAGAAGTAGGTGCTTATCCTAATTCAAAGGGGCGTACTACTCTTATCCGGATCCAATCCCAAATGAATAAGTAAAGTTAGTTTTTGATCTGTTTTATTTGGTAGATTTTACAACTACAAATCCTATTGCAAATACGGAGCACGTCTACCGTCAACGAATTCCTTATGCCAATCTTTTACTAACATTATTAAAGCAAAACCAATTAGGTACATTACAGCCATGGAAAAAATACCTATTTTGTAAGTATAAGCTAATGAGTAATATTCAGAGAAGAGACTAATCACCGTTCCAAAGATTAACACTCCAATTGCGGATGTACCTTTACCAGCTAAGCGATTAAATCCAAAATATTGGCCGACATCATCTGGGGGTGCCAATTCAATTATCATTTGTCGACCAGCAACCCAAGTAGAACCCATAGCGAAGCCAACCATGACGGCCATTATATATATTGCAAAATTTGGCAAAATACTAGTAAACCACGTTACGTTGCCCTCTTCTGGTTCAGCTAATATTGCTATCATCAAGGCAGTGAACCAAGTTGTACATACTATCTTGAATGCAAATTTTGGACCTTTTCGATCACACACTGGTCCGATAAAATATGTTAAACTAGTAGCACTAAGAACTCCAATTAATAGTAGAGTCGCCCCTGCTGTCTCACTCATACCATAGCCTTCATGAGCAATCTTTAACATGAATGCAATTACTGTATTAACAACATCAACGCAAAGTAACCACCCTACAGTGTATAATAACATATCACGATCACGACGAATTTTCTTGGCCGTATCCCATAATTCGTGTAATGATATTTTCAAAGCATCTAACGGACTGTGTGAAACACGACTTTTTCGTTCTTTTGTCCAGAAAAAAGGGATCATTATTATAAGAAATCCAAGAGCACAGAGTGGCCACATGTATATAAGAGCATCTAATTCAATTGAGGAGTGTGATCCCATATTAACTAATTCACGAGCTCCTGGATTTTGTGGTTCATCGTCTGGGGTTTTTATTGGAGTTGGTTCACCAAAATAACCTAAAGCAAAGAACCAAATTGCTAGTGCAAAAAAAGACCCAAAATAACCTAAGGCTACGCCAATTGCAGACACTCTTCCTACTTGATCACTTGCACAAATTTGAGGAATCATCGCATCATAGAACAAATTACCTGCTTGGTAAGTAATATTTGCTAAAATAAAAAGAGCGATTGCAAAATAGACATTCTGAAGAAGAAAAACCATTCCAGTAAGAAGAATAGTTAAGGATCCGAAAAGGATAGTCCAAGGTTTTCGTTTTCCGGAAGTATCTGCAATTGCTCCTAAAATCGGCATTAACAAGGCTACAATGATATTTGATGCTGCTACTGCGGCTGTTCCTAGAAAATTAGCCCATTGATATGAAAATCCTTCCTTCATTCCTTGAAGTTGAACGAAACGAAGAATTGTTATAGAAACGATCCCCATACTGAAAATTGTATTAGCGATATCATAAGATGTCCAAAGTGCAATATTAAATCTAGTGGCCCGATCTTGACCTGAAAGTGAGTTATTAGATTTTAAAGGAGTGGGAATCATTATTTATCATCTTTAAAAGGGTATTAAGAGCTTTAAAAATATAAAAAGCTAGGAAAGATTTCAAAATTGAAGTAAAGATTTTTATTAATATCTTCTCCGTTCTATTTGACTTATACAATTATAGTCAATTATAGTCATCTATATCTGACTTCCTGTTGCAAATTTCCTGCTTCCTTAAGACTGCCTTCAACAGAAGGTCTAACCATCTCTCCACAAGCATTTAATGTCTCCGAGGAACTCCCGGCGACAGAAGAATCATAAATTAGTTGCACGAGATTACAGGCTGCATTGAGGTCGCGATCCACTTTTCGTCCGCAGCTTTCACACCGATAAATTCGGTCAGAGAGTCTTAGCTCCGCTTTTACCTGATTACACTGAGGGTTGGAACATTTCTTTGACGAGGGATAAAAGCGAGGAGCAATGAATAATTTCGAACCATACCACTGGGTTTTATACACTAATTGACGACGAAACTCACCCCAACCGACATCAGCGATAGCTCGAGCGAGATGACGATTCTTTTGGAGCCCTTTGACATGTAAGTCTTCGATAACGATCTGACTGTGGTTTTTAGCCAGAGAAGTTGTCAATTTGTGTAGGGTGTCTCGACGAAGGTTTTTAATTCGCCAGTGGAGTTTGACTAATCGCTGAACGGCTTTTCGTTGATTATTGGAGTCGTTCTGCTTTCGAGAGACCTCGCGAGATAACCGTTGAAGTTTACATATTTTTGTCTGCAATGGTTTGGGATTTGAAAATTGTGCACCATCAGAGCAGGTAGCCAACGTCTTGAGTCCTAAATCTACTCCAATCGGTTGACCTGTAGGAGTTCTTGGATAAGGATGGGTTCGTTCAACAGTCAGACTGACAAACCAGCGGTCCGCTTCTCGACTGACCGTGACGGACATAATACGTCCTTGCACTCGTGGGAATTCTTTTAGGCGGAGTTTACCAAGGCGAGGTAGTTGGATCTTCTTATTATTGGGAAATATCCGAATTGCACCTGTCAACCGAAAGGAATCGCGACATTTACCTTTCTTTTTGAACTTAGGAAAACCTATTAGGTTACCATTTCGTTGACCTCGTAAATAATTCTGAAAAGCCCGTTCTAAATCTCGTAAAGCTTCCTGCGGAGCACATTTCGAGACTTCGTACATCCACGGAAACTCTTTCTTCTTCAGACGGTTCAATACACGGTTTTGAACAATCGCATTGGTGTACCTGGCTTTCCCGGTATTGGTTTGATAGCGAGTGAGGCGTTCTGCTAAACCCCAGTTGTAAGCAAAACGAGCTGTCCCTGCATGTTTAGTTAGCAAGGTACGCTGGACATTATTCGGAGCTAATCCATAACGATAAGCTTGCTGTACCAGCATCTTGCGAGTCTCATGATTTTCACAGCTCTTCTGGTTTTTAAAGCCTGAGAACAGACAGGTGTGTAATTAATCTGTTAATGATAGATTTGATCATAAATGACTACATTTAACCACAAAACCCAAAACTTTTGGTAGTCCTAGAATGATGGGTTTTTCTGTATCGTCTTTTTGATCATAGATTTATCCAATTTATTGTAGAACGTTTTTCTCTGACTTCGGTTTTGACTCCAAATGATAAAAAGAAGGAATAGGGAGATAACAGCTAAAATAAAAGAAATTAGAAAAGAAATTTCTAGATTAGTTTTGTGAATTAGAGTTCCACTAGGATAAATCAGTAAAATTGCAGTTAAAGAACGAGCAGTGGATCTCAAACTAGTTATCGACGCCCTATATTTATTAGGAATCATTTTTTGATAATATTGTTGGATATTAGGATTATAAAATCCGAATATAGCGAAAATTAAAAATAAAACAGTAAGAAACAACCAAAATACGCTCATTACGAAGAAAACATACAGAAATAGGTAAAGAATAGGTACCATTAGCCAAATAAGTAATGCTGCTGATAGATCAGGTAAAAATTCCATTCTACCTCCTAAATAATAACTCACACCTTGAAAAAGGACAAGAAAAGAAAAAATCAGACTTACAAAGAGTATTGAATTGAATTGGTTATACAATATAGGTTGAATAACCAAAAACACAATAAGGAAGTATCCTGAGTAATTTAGGGAACCAATAACTACCATAATGAGAATCTGGGGATTCTTCTTTACATAAATAATTGAATTGTGAAGATAATGAAAATAAGAGAGTGTTTTTGGGGGTTCTTCTTCTTGAAAGGAAGTTAAAAGTGAAGCAGCTAATATTGTAAAAGAAGATATAAGAATACATAAAACAAATGTTATCAAAAATGAAGTAAATTCAGCTAGTAAACCACCAATAATTGTGAAAATGGTACTGATAAATAATGAAACCGCGTTAGCAGTACCAAAAAGCTCCCGTAATCTATCTTGCTCCCCTCCCTTAACTTTCCATTGATTGGTTACCCATGTAATTAACGTTCCGGACTCTTGGGCAAATCCTAATGCAAATAGAAATTCAACACAAAATAATAGAGGGAGAATAATTCCAGATTGAACGGTAACAAGAATCAAACCAAAAAATGCTAAGCT
Source organism: Candidatus Hodarchaeota archaeon (assembly GCA_016839955.1). Next base: position 13,493 of record JAEOTI010000391.1, read on the forward strand.
ATAAAGAAAATAACTTAATGAAAGACAAATTCGAGCTCCATATGTATCGACTAATGAACCTGTAGGAAAGTCTGTCAATGTTATTATGATTAAATGGAAAACGAAGAGTAGACTAATTTCTGGAATTGTTAGAAATTTTAATAAAAAAATTGTATAAAATCCGGTTATCAGACTATTTGAAGCCGTTCCTAGACTTGCAACAGAATAAAATATAATTTTAGTGTTTTTTAAAGTCATAGAACCCCTTCATGTGCTATAAAAGAGCATTATCATTTCGAGATCTCTTAATTAACACATTAGGGATTTTGTTTATTTCTTCATAAAGAAACAAAATGTTACTTATTTACTCAAATGATTCCTCATTTTTCTAATATTAACAAGATTTCTTATGATGTTAAAAGAAACTCTGACTATAAAGCAGGGAGAGAAAAATTATGAAAAAAGAAACTCAAGAAATGGAATTGCCCCCTATCAAACAAAGTGACGGTCCACTTTGAATTTGAATAAAAAACACGCTGCTTCTCTAAAGAGTTTAAAAACAATCGAGGAAGCAGCATCTTCTCTTCTTTCCATCAGTTTTACATAATTCTTTTTTTCCCTTAATTTTCATTTATTATTTCGATAATTATAAATTTTAAAGAGATTTAATTCGTTTAATTAGAAAATAATCAACCAATTAAGCTATTCAAAATTAAGAAT
>JAEOTI010000392.1 GCA_016839955.1 Candidatus Hodarchaeota archaeon
CCTAATGTAAAATGTAGGAGAACCTTCATATTCATAGTTTGTTCCATCAGGTTTAACAAATTCAACTTCAATTTTATTCTCATTGTAGATTTCCAATATAACACCCGTCATTCCTTTTTTGAGAACAGGATTAATATCTTCTAATAAAATAAATGTATTATATTGTCTCATTTTTAGTTAAATCCTCAATTAATGATGTAATAAATTGACTATATTCATCCCTCATGGGAATATCTAAATCAACATAAAGCTGACGCCTTTCAACAAGCACATCTTCTTTGGTAACTGGATTATGACCTTTTTTTTCTACCATCTTCCAATAGACACCGATACCTCTCTTTTCCCAGTTTGGTAAATCATTAAAATTTATATCATGCTGAAAGAGAAGTTCATTCTTATCAGGAACACTTATACCCTCTAATTTCTGTGTTGCTGTATTTTCATCAAGTCCATCTTCTCTTAATTTCCAGTAACAATAGGCATTCAAGGAATTCCGAAAAGCATCTTCATTTCTCCATCTAAAATAATCTACAACTTTTTTAATGGTGGGAAGCTGTGAAATCCTGCAATCAAAAACTCCCATGTCATTTAAAAGTAAAGAAAATCTGGCACTGGCTTCACCTGCCAATATAGAATTAAGTTTGCGGAGTTTTCTGTTAAAAGTATTTTCATTGGGATGGAACAGGAGTGATATTTCATCACTTTCAGTAAAACCAAATAGAATATTGAATCCGCAATTCATAAGATGTTTTACGGTCTCTATCATTATGTCTCTAAATTGTTCATCAAAAGGAGCTTTAAATTTGTGTACTTCTTTTGTTAACCGAGTAAAATTTCTACCATCCAATCGAGCCACCATATATATTTCAGGAAGAACACAATAATCCTGATTTGTCTCATAGACCCGCATTTTCTTATCAAGCTCATCAAATTTCATCTTTCCATTCCTGCACAATAAATTTATTTTCTTCAATTCTTACATAATAGAGTGCATCAAATCCTTCCTCATATACGGGAATTTGTAGCTTGTTATATGTTGCCAGCACTCCTTTTTCTGGTATCGGGTTAGAACGATTTTGATTTCTTTCTATACAATCCTTGATTTTGGCTTCAAAATAGTATCCAATAATTTTATAACCATACTCTTTGAACATTTTTATATATTTTGCTCTATGACTAGTAGTTGGATTTGTATTATCAATTACTACCTTTGCACTGGTTTCCAAACTTGTTTGAAGAATCTTTTTTTCTCTATTTCTTGTTTTCAACAAATCCAAACTGATTCGGATATGAGAATTAAAAAACTTCTGAATATAAAAGGTCGATTTTCCAGAACCCTGGACACCGATAAAAATGATTCCTTCCATAATTACAACCTTGGGTCTACTGGTTCACTTTCTAAAGCTAAAACTCCAAAAACACACTCATGGACTCTCCTCAATGGTTCTTTTCTTGAAAACCTTTCTAATGCTTCAATACCAAGTGCGAATTCTCGTAAAGCCAATGAGCGTTTTGTACCTAATCCTCGGGCTTTTAATCTTTCCATGTTTTTAGGCAAAGTATATTCAGGACCATAAATAATCCTTAAATATTCTTTTCCTCGGCATTTTATTGCAGGTTGAATTAAACCACGCTTGCCTTTGGCAATAAAATCAAATGGTTTGACAACCATTCCTTCAAAACCCTTTCCTGTTAATTCTTCCCACCAGTTACATCCTTCTTTAATATTATCTTCATTTGTTACATCAATAATCTTAAAAGGGGTTTTTAATAATATAATTTCATCTTGTTCACAGATTTTTTCAATATGATTCATGTGCCAAAGATGGTCTTTATCTATATGAACTTTTTTATCTGTTGATAGTATATGGAAAGGGGCAAGTTTCAAATCTTCTATCCCATTTACTGGCCAACAGTATTCTCTATAGGCATCGATATAAGCTGAAATTGTATTCTGTCGAGATTTTATTTTATTAACAACTCTCTCGACATTTAATGGAAAAGCTCCACTTTCTTGAGGGAGTGTATACTCTTCTTCAATATCAGTTCTTGAATGTAACTTATTAAGTAATCCAACAGCATCTAATAATGCATGAGTTGATGCTGCACCAACCGCTGCATATTGACTTTTTAGTAACTCTTGTGCTTTTTCAGACCATGGCATTAATTCACAATCAAGGCAAAACCAATCTGTATCAAATTTGTTCCAGTAATCTGCTTTTGTTATTGCAGCCTGAATTCTTGATAAAAACTCTTGTTCTAAATTTATGTCTTTAAAGAACCTTCTGCCTGTACGAGTATAAACAATTCCAATACCCTTATTTTCAATACCAAATTGAGTTCTCACAGCATTTTCATCTTTACAGACAATAACAACTGCACGGGAACCCATATGCTTCTGCTCACAAATAACTTTTGGGACTCCTTGTGATTTAAAATAATTGAATGCTTCAAAAGGATATTCTAAAAAATATTCTTTATTACTCGTTTCAGAAGGAGACATTGTTGGTGGTAAATAAATTAGCCATTTAGGATTCACTGCGAATCTACTCATTACTTCCAAAGCTGCTGCAGAATTCTCAAGTCGGATTGTTACTGTAGAGCGAAGTCGTGTTGTAATAAATTTTTTACCTATTAAATCATCAAGTACGAGCAAGTCATCATACTTCTGTTGTAATGTTAATTCATTTTCTAATCCTTCATGTTTCTGAAATGGTTTCTTACTTTCTGCATAGATTTTTTTAGCAGGAATCTGAATAATCTCCTTTTCAGGATAACGTAAAGCCGTGAGTTTACCTCCAAAAACACAACCAGTATCA
>JAEOTI010000393.1 GCA_016839955.1 Candidatus Hodarchaeota archaeon
ATATCCTTAGGAAGTTTTCCAATAAAATCTGAAAAAACATCATCTGGGATTTGAATATTTTGTTTAGCAAAACAAACATCCATTATTCCCTTTCTATTCCATAATAAAACTCCAGGTATTACTTCATGTGATTTCATATGGTATATAGCATGCTTGGATATATTATCTGGAAGATAGTAATCATAAAAATCTACTCTTTCTGAATCTGACATTTTCAATTTGCTTATAATCGATACTTCAGGATTCTTGGTCCCATAATGTTGTAAAATGCGGTCAAAAAATGAAAAACGTGTTTCTATATGAAAAAAATCTAAATCGCCTTGTATAAGGTCAATGGGAATCAAAAAGAAGATCTTCTTGGATAAATCTAGAAGCTGATCCAATTTTGACAAGGGAAGTTCAAAAATCTCTTCATATTTTATTGTCTCAAATATTGCCTGATAAACAAAATGATCTTTCTTCAGAAGATGTTGATTGAATAGTGTTTCTATAAAAATGATTCTCTGACTAAGATTAAGGTAAGAGAATACCTTGATAATCATATCAGTAGGTCTTTTAGCTCTTATACGAATAACATTGTTTACCATAAGATTACAAATATTGATAACTATCTCCTCTGGAATCTCTTCTACTTTTGAAAATTGGTTAAAAATCTCATCAAAGAGAATTCTGAATCGTCTTTTTATTGATTTGCTTTTAGTATAAAAGAATTTTTGTTTGTAGGGGGATAAAAGGAGATTCAAGATGGTAATTCGCTTTTCTAGAGTCAATATGTCTATATCCCCGACAATACAATCAAGTAGGTTTTCAGAAATTGAACTGAGAAAATCTACATACTCTTTTTGGATTGCATATTCTAAAATTTCAATTATCGTATTCTCATTTTCATTAGAAATTTTCTTGGTAAAATCTACTTTAGTTAGTTTTTGTAAAATAGTTTCGGCTTTACTTTTCTTTTTACCTCCAAAAACACCCTTACTACGATCATAAAGCCACAAAATCCTAATTAAATCTATGACATAGGGATTTTGATCTTTTTCTAATTTTTGGAAATCCTTTTCATTTTTTGTCTCAGATAAAAATTGTTGAACGGCCATTAAATCTCCCTTCCTTCCGTGGTTTCGAGGTCTTGCCCACACCGACCACAAATTGTCAATCCCGGTTCAGTTAGCATCCTGATATCACATGTAGGACACTTTATAGAATCCAATTCAGTTACAAAGAGTTCTTTTGATTCTTTTTGTTCTTCTTTCTTCTCTTCCTTAACATCTGCCACCAATTCAATTTCTTCGAACTGGCTTCCACATGAAGAACAAAAATCTAATACTGAATCCTCTTGTTTAAATCCACATTTACATACAGGACAGATGATCTTTTCTTGACTTGTAGTTTTATTTCGAAGTTTGATCATCCGACTTACTTCTTGATCAAACAAGCGTTGGAAACTGATACCCCGATCATTATATAGGTAATTGAAGTTTACAGCAGTAAAGATTGAAGCAAATAATGGTTCACGGAACTTCAAAACAAGAGAAAAATCACCTTTAAGTCGAACATCTACACTTCCACTTATACTAGGATCTCTAAATCGCCTAGAACATGTATCATGAGCTCCTAAAGCAAATTGAATCGTTCGAGTATATTTTCTTCCACCTTCCCGAAAATTCTGATTAAATCTGTAGATTTGAGGTTCTCGTGCAGGAGCTAAACAATGGGGGCATAAAGGAGGAATGTTAATCAAACGTATATTATCAACTTTGAAAGAAACACTTTGACCAGTAAATGGACTTGCGATTAGTTTGATCTTCCCTAAAGACATTGTTTTTTCAGCTCGTTTCTTATCTAAATTAATCAACATAATAGTTTATGAAAATTCAATCTCAAGTAACGTGAAATACAAGAATAAAGCGAAAAAAGGAATATATAAGAATATCTTTTGATTCTATCCTTTATAAAGAAAAAATTCATATATTTTTTGATAGTTTTTAAAAACAAAATTCCTACACATATACAAGAGTGTTTCGTAAAAACAAATTCTCAAATAATCAATAAATGAACCTAAAACGAATAAAGGGTATAAAATTGAAAACCATCTTATACAGAAATCCGAAAAACTCAATGATATCCTCTATTAATAATGTTTTGGTTCTTATTCTCTTCAAAGAACAAGCTAGAAAAAATTAATCATTGTTGGTAATCTCTTGCAACTATAGGAGTTGAGAAACGTTTCACAGAAAGAAGTATTAACCCTAGCCTTACTCTTTTTTCTAAATTTATCACTTTTTATGTCAATATTACCTATTCAGGAAGAATCGACTACAGAAATAGAAGGAAAAAATGCTAGTTCTTTAGATACTGTAATTCCACCTG
>JAEOTI010000394.1 GCA_016839955.1 Candidatus Hodarchaeota archaeon
ATCGATTGTGCAACTATACGAAGGACAGCCTTTGAAGGATCGCTAGTTCTTCCTAATATTTCTCTGGTAAATTCAAAAAATAAGTTTCCAGCTTCTTCTCTATTCTCGGGAGAATCAATCTCTGCAACTTTTTTCTTTACATCTTCGAAGAGCTTGCGAGTCTCTTTTAACATAAGTTTCTATTCCTTTTGTGCTAATTTCTTTTGGAATAAGCCGTCGCTTGATGATGCTTGGTTAGATTATTTGAGAGATTTTTTTTCTACCATTCTCATATAAAGTTTCTAAAATCTCTTCAATTTCTGATTTATAGGGTTCTGTATGTTGATTGATCAAGATTTTATCAACAAGATTCACTATATTATTGTGTATTAATACTTCTTCTTTATCATTCCAATTTATCAATCTTATCGGTATTTGTGTAAGAGGTTTTTCGGAAAACTCAAGAACGCCACCACGAGTCAATCCTTTGTGTATTAACCATTTGAATGTTATTTTTGAGTTAAGGATCGCAAGCAAATATTTTTCATCTTCTTTAATAAAGGGACTCTTTACAATAGTCGTTACATCTTGTGTAGCATAAAATTTGTCCTTTACAAATGAGAATCGGACAAATCTCCTCTTATCATAGCGATCTTTACAAGGAACAAATATTTTCAGTTGATTTTGCTCAAAAATATTCTTATTTCGTAAAAAAACCCATTCCCACCAATTTATTTCCCTATTATAATCATAACGACGAAGTAATCCTTTTTTGAAAGCCGCTAGATGTTTGAAAACATTAGGATAGTTATTTTCTAAATCTTTCTCACTTGATATATGATTTACAAAAGCGTAGAACGTTGGTTCTCTATGATAAAATTGGTGTAAAGCTTTTGCTTTTAAAACTGGGATTAGACAACGCTTTTCAAAGCTAGTTAACAGTTTTGAATTTGTCAGCTTGAACGCTTTATCTAAACCACTAACCATTCCATTACCAATTTCTGAAATATCTCCTAAACGTACATATCGTTTAGGATACTTCTGTGGATTTAGGGCACCATTAAACCGTTTTTTATTTAATATGGAATCCAATTTCATCCTTGGTTTTTTATAAAACCAATATCCCCGTTTGTTGTGTTTTATCTTAGTAAATAATGTCTTATCTAAATTAAATTCTTCAAGATCTTCATTCTCATATAAGTTATTTAATGGAATTAGCCCAATTTCATCAATCATAACTTTCGGGGCACCATATTTACAAGCGTCTTCGATTTCTTCAATTTTTTTCTGAATAACTAGTGAAAAAAACTTCCAAGGTTTACCACTTCTAATTTGAGGATGGCAATATCCCTCTATGATACCATTGGAGAAATATTCTCCTTCACTGTGAAGATTTGCTAACATGTCTTTTATTTTTGATAGAATATCAATTGTAAGTCGTTTTTTGTTTAGAACCTGTACAACCTTCGTTGGGTTTGTTTTTCGGGTTTTTTCAAACCTAAAAATAATAAAATTTAATGACACAGATGGAAATATTCGCATTTCATGGAAATTAATAAAATGAGTAAGTATCCCCATTTCAGCTATTATTCTTCGAATCGCTGCCGCATGAAGAGTTTCTGTCCAAAAAAAAGGAGTAATAAATATTAATTCCCCCCCTGGACGAAGAATTTCAATGCAACGATACAAAAAAGCATAAGATAAATCAGATAAACCTCCAATTACTCCATTCAACAATCTGTTTTTTTTAAGTTGATCACGATAGTTTTTTGGGATGTTTTTCCAACGAACATAAGGGGGATTTCCAATAATAATTTGAGGTGAATCAATTTTATCAAGAGTTAAGAAGTCTGACTTGATAATTTCAACACTTGATTCATTAACAAGGGTTGAATCAATTTCAAACGCGGTTATATCATTGAATCCTTCTTTTTGTAAGACCTCTAGAAATATACCCTTGCCAGCAGATGGTTCGAGTATTTTGGATGTTTTAGTACCTTCAATTAGGGATACCATAAATTCAGCAACGAATTTGGGCGTGAAATATTGACCAACACCTTTGGGATCTGTCAAAGTTCGTATACTTCCGTAACTGAAATACCAAAAATCTTTGATAACAAAGATGTTATTGTAAATTATTGAGGAATGTTTTGAATTATCCCACCAGTAGACAATGAAAATATACATTTGG
>JAEOTI010000395.1 GCA_016839955.1 Candidatus Hodarchaeota archaeon
ATATGTCGCAGAATCCCATGCTAATGTCCTTTTGAAGATCCTCAGACAACTCCCTCTTTATCCTTCTCTTGTTGATGAACAATCTATTATTGATTTTATCGCCCTTGAATTGACACGAATTCCTATTATTCTCAAGAAAAATGATGTCCGGATGATTAAACTATTTCTTAACCCTGAATTCCTAGCTTCTAATCACTATATCTTCCCTTCGGATGAGAGATTCGCTCGCCAATTAGGATTGACTGATGCCACTGCCACAATGCGCCTTCAACGATTAATTGATGTTAAAACGTTCAACCTACAGTACTTTATTCATCCTTCCGTCTTTAATTATTCCATTCATCTCATCGAACATGACTGGCCACTTGATGCTTCCTTAACGCCCTACACCTTACACTCTTTCCAGGTGCTCCCTCATCGGGGACATTCTGCAATACTACTCCCTAATTCAATTGACTTTTCTTCAAAAATCATCACTCATTCAACACCTTCCGATTATTATCTTCATTGGAATCTCGACCAACTCGATCAATGGAACATGGAAAGTTGGGCAGACTGCCCAGAATTTAATCCCTGGTTAAAAACTAGCGAAAATTTTCATACAACGATCCCCCTAACCCAATCTCATTCTCCCTCAGACGAAGAACTTGATCTTTTGAAAGGCATCTTTCGATCCCCTGAGAATTTTAATTTACTAGACCAAGAATTAGTAGAATTTGTGGAAGAACACGTTGTTATTCCTATTCCCTCTGTTTCACATGTTGGTCTTGAAAATCGTGTTTTCTTTTCTGCAATAGGAACAAAAGTTGACGATATTACTCAAGCATTCCTTCCTTTTCCCCATGTCGAACTTTTGCAATCAGAAAATCATTTGTTAGGAATTGTAGATCTCCCCAAGACCTGGGTGTATGATTTTCTCCAGACTCTTGAAAACCTGAAACTTGAAGGATTTACTCTATATTATAAAACAGCTTCTCTTGAAACCATCTACAATCCTTGGAGACCAATTAACTTTTTCAAGAATGAAAGTTAATTTCCTTCTTCAACCTTCTTTTAGGAATATTTAACAAAATTCTACTACATTCTTCCGATTTCAATGACATTGAATGAATCAATGACTAAAACAATCCATGAATTCAACTTATTCCAAGCAGTCAAAAAAGCTGAAAACAAGCTTTACAAACTAAAAGGTATTACTAATGTTAATTATTTAACGAATACCATCCTAATTGACCGTATAATCTATTCTAATGAAAAAACTCAGTTGTCATTCAAATTAACTCTTGCCGAAGATTTTACTGTCACCTTAACCAGTATTATTGATTCATTGCACCTTAACCAACCACTCAATAAAAGAGTTATAGCGCAATTCCTCTCTTCACTACTACAACTAATTATTTTTTTTACCAAATTAGAAGTTCTTCCTAAAAGACCTGCCACTATTAACATTGATTTATCCCCCACCGACTACAAGACCTATCGGGAAGTCATCCTTTCATTATTCAATGGGTGGCAGTACAAGTACAACCAAAAACAATCAGTCTTAGAAATCTACCTACAATATGATCGCTGGATTCAACGCTGGCAGGTTAAAGGTAAAAGTGGAAATTATGTTATCGCCATTGATCGTGATGGTCAATGGGGATGTTCCTGTCCAGGTTGGACCAAGAATAAAGACCGATCTTTTTGTAAGCATATCAAATATATCAAGTCACAACGAGAAAAGGGTGTTAAATTAACAGGAATTATTGATCTGTCCCAACCCCGCTCTCCTGATGGACTTACTCAAACACAACTTTCTTTCTAAATTTTCTCCTTTTTTAAGCATTCAATTCCATTATGTTTAACTTTGGATTGTAACTATTATGAATGGATATGTACTTCCCTCTTTTACGATAAATGAATATATAAATATCTTTTTAGACGCAATAGACTTCCCAAACCTTGAACTGCTAAATTATTTAATTGTTGATATTATTAAGAGAGGATTCTTACAACCTTATCCTCTTGAGACTTTATTTTCTGAGCTTACCCTTATTCCTAATAATATTTTATCCGATTTAAGACATTTAAAGAAACTAAAAGTTATAGATCTAGAAGAAGATGATAACCAAAATATCTCCGCAATTTTCCTTGAACCAGGGGCATTAATAACTCAAGAACTTCTCTCTTGTCATTTTCCTGAAAGAAATCTCCCAGAAACTTATATAGAATTATTAAAACGGGGTTTAGCGTCTACTCAGGACTTTAAAAGGACTTTAACATTAATGGTATATTTATTAAAGATCTATAACGATTTTTGTGGATTAGATTACTAATTTCATCCCCACTTTGATAAACAACTTACTCAAGATTTTAATTTCTTCCTTTATAAGCATTCAATTCCATATCTTTTGACCTTGGATTGTAAATACTATGACAGATCCCATAACCACTTTACTCACAATTTCGGAATCTATTACTTTCGATATATTGAATTGCTTGGTAGTTGATGTTATAAACCATGGATTTAATCACTCTTTTCCTGTAGATACCTTAATTGCAGAAGTTAATCATTCTCCTTCTCAAATTTTTGAAGAAATTCATCGTTTGGTAAATCTTGGAATTATTCATCGTCAAAAAAGAGATTGTAAAGATGAAATCAAGAATATAATACTCGAACCTCAATCAAAAATTACTTGGTTCTTACTTAAGTTCCATTTTCCAGAGAATAATAATGAACAAATTGCTGAATTTCTCGCTTTACGTGAAATAGAAACTCTACGGAAAAAGGAACAAGCTTATCAATTCCAAAGCACTTATTTAGGAACTCTAATTAGTATGTTAACCGATCACAAGAATGGTTAACATCACCTCAGTTTCGAAACTCCTTTTTTTATAAATAATCTATGATATTCTAATAGACAACACCCTATTTTCGTAATTTAGGTAACAATTCTTCTTCTACTTTTTCATTGTCCAGTGTCCAATCTTCTGAATAACACCACAACGGAATTTCTGTCTTTATTACCTTCTTTGAAAATCGATCTGTACTAATTTCTTGGGATTGCAACCAATCTTCAATAGTTTGGATTCCCGGCCATCTTGGAATTAATTCTGGTAAGACCTCTCGTTGAAGAAACGAGTCCACCCATTCAGGAAGCTCTTCTTGAGCCAACGCTTCAGCTAGAAAGGATTCCCATAACTTTTTTGTCTTTCTTAGACGATTTACAAAAGCCATTTGGCGACTAGAATCATTTGGATAAATCCGCTTCCGCCCTCGTGTCTCTTTCTTTCGTATTTAATCTCATTTCAATTCTTGTATTAACAGACGTTCATGACCCAGAAGAATCAAAATTTTTAGTACAACTAATCTCCCTAGTAGAAGGAATTTCAATAGTTATATTTCTAGTAGCTATTCGAGATAAAATAACTGAAGCACTTGAACGAGTCGTCTTCAAAGGTCTTGCAAGTCAATGGAGTTATGTTGAGAAGGAATGAAGAGAATTAGAATAAATCTTAAATGAATAAACGCCATATAAAAAATGGAAAAATCTTTACTAGGCTTTCTAACGGTAGCGAAAGTTCTGAGGAGCAAATAGCAGTTAGACTGTTCTAGCGTCAAGGGTTGAACGAACGCCCCGTCGTGGGTTAGTAAATACCTTGACGTGATTTTCTCCCCCTTCTTCCCCAATGAAAGTAAATACAAGAATTTGGAAAAAGGCTGGGAAATGAAATTTGAGTTAAGAGGGTTTAACATAAGGAGCCTGAGATAGAGAAGAATAAGTTAAGAAGCTTATATCCTATAGTTAGCTTAATACAAAGAGGGGAGTTGTTGTGCCCAACCAGAATGTAGAGCTAATAGAATGTGCTCTGTGTAAGAGTCCAACATGTAAAGAATGTGCGACGCCTTATAGAGGAGACGATTTGAAATATATTGGATTGATCTGTAAGGAATGTGTCTGGGAACAGGCATCTTCAACTGATGATATAAATAGAAAGAAATTCACGTTAAAATTTTTAATGTCTTTTATACCAGTGTTGAATTTTTATTATTATTATGTAGTAGTGTTTTATATTCGATACCTCCCTTTAAATCCCAGCAATTGGCTAACTCATTATCGAAAAGAAATGCAAGAACTAAATGAGTTAGCAGAATTACCTTATTTTCATAAAAGTCGTAAACCTAAATCAGTATATCCAATGGGATATATTTTACCAGGATTCTTATTCTTTCCACTATTAATAATATGGATTGGAAGTAATAATAGTAATCGAAGTCCTGTCTTTTCTCTAGAATTCACAATTTTCTACTTTATACCTCTTTCAGGTATATGGCTCGGTATGATGGTAAATGTTATTGTAGCAGATCGCTATCCAATGAAAAGACTATATTGTAATCATATACCAGATGACCAAAAGAAGAAGGGAAGAAGGAAAAAATATGAGATTTTTAGTGGAAATATTGGTCCTTATACACCTTAGTATTCTCCTTTTATTGCCTCGATTTCCTGTTTCTCCAAGGTAGAACTAAGAAAATTGCTAATATGACTCTTCACACTGAGACTTTCTTCAAAATCCCCCAAATCGACTTACTTTCTATTGCTGTCCTGATGAATAAAGGACGTTTCAAAGGTACTTCGCTTTATTGGTTACTTAGTCAGACTTTTCACAATAATATCCAACGTGATTACTCTATGAAAAATTTTGACACTATTAATGATTATCAATTAACAAAAAACAAGCATTTCCTATCATTTTACCAATTTCTAAAACAAAAATTTCCTATTTTATGGGGAGAATTTCAACCAATAAAGGAATAACATCTGAAACTTGTTATATAAAATTCTTCTAGGAAAAATTGAAACAAACCTATGTACATACTTCCCTCGACATCTACCTTACTGGAGAAGGACATGAACTCTTGAAGATCTAACAAATCTACAAATCTCCTTCTAAATGATCATTCACAAATTTCTGAGTGTTAATAACAAAACTCTTTACTCCTATTTCTACTACCTTAAACTGACAGATAAACATTTACTGTCTTGTTATTCCTTGTTTTTAAAATTATGAAAGCATATAGAGTTGTTCAAGCTACAGGATTAAATAGAAATGATGAATGATAACAAAAACTCCAAGAATCATTTTAAAAATGTAAAGGGAATAATTCTTGACTTAGATGGCACTTTAATCAACTCGATGCCAGTAATTTATGCTGTAATTTATAAAAAATTACGACGTCATGGAATAACATTATCCCATGGAAGGAAGATTGGGCAGGCGCTTTTCAACAAGCTTTCCACATCCTCACTCCCTCAAGGAAAGAGAATGGTGCCCCTACTAATGTATAAAGTTGCCAGAGCTGCGGGATTAGACAGAATCCGTTCAGTAATCTTTGTAATTGAAGCAACAATATTACTTGGAAAAGCCTATGACAACGCAGAACTATTCCCCGGAACAGTAGACGTTCTGAAAAGTCTGTTAAATCAAAATATTAAACTTGGCCTAGTTTCTATGAGTTCCAAAAAAGGAATTAATAAAATTCTAACACGAACAAAAATTCAAGACTTTTTTTCGATTGTTATTTCAAGAGACGAGGTTACAAAACAAAAACCAGATCCAGAAGCTTTCATGTTGGTTCAACAAAGGTTTCAAGTTGAACCAGAGGCAATTGTCGTGATAGGTGACTTACCAACAGATACTCTTGCAGCTAATCGAGCTGGAATGCTCTCAATTGCAGTAACAACTGGATTAGCAGGCCCAGAGTGGTTCCAAGGGAGCTCAACACCTACAACAATTATTAGTTCTTTAACAGAATTAGAGTCTCTATTTAACCCAAGAAGTGAATTATGAGCTTTCGAGTTCATTAATGTCCTCTTCATTCCACTCAAGGTTAATAGGAATAGTTGTAGGATCTATTGGATGTCCCAGTTCCTGTCTACTTCTTGAGATCATTTGGCGTTCTCTGAGGATTTTGTATCCTGAGCAACGGCCAACTAATCTTAAATCTGCTTCGGTACAAGCTTCACAGATTTTTTCACCTTTAGCAGCTCTCAACTTTGAAACAATGTAAAGACCAATGAGAAAATGGAAAAGGATTATAATTGCCACCCACCATGGAGACGTCATTGTTGCTAAAACAGAAAGTGGAATGGATAAACCAAGAAGTAACTTTGAAAAATCTCTTAGTAATTGCCTAACATGAAAAGGTAGAACAGAAAAGAGAAATACTGGAAAAATTAGAGTATAAAGTACTAAACCTTTAGAAATTGGGTTAATATCTTGATAAAGCGAGAATAATAGAGGTACCATGAGGAT
>JAEOTI010000396.1 GCA_016839955.1 Candidatus Hodarchaeota archaeon
ATCCCAGCAGCAAAAATTATTCTATTTATATCACATAATGAAGAGGGATGGATACGCTATTGCGAAGTTACTTATCAACATCAGTAGAAACCAAGGCGTTTTGAGTAGGCAAGAGATCAGTGGTCTTTTGCCTACTATTTACGAGGATTATGGATATACGCTTCGATCTAAGGCTCATACCACTCTCGAAATAGACAGAGCGATGAAATATGTTACAACTGCTGAAAAAATGGGAAAGGCTCGTAAAGGAATTGTTGGAACAAAGGAGCTAAGGGCGACTCCCCGTCTAGAAAGACTAGTTGATTTATCTATTTTGAGAAAACCGAATGGATCACAAGGTAAGTTCGTCTACGAAGTAATAACAAAAACAAGAAGCTTTGCAGAAGAATTTTCTAATGTAGACGAAGACATTCAAGTACTCGAAGATTTGTTCTTTACTCGTTGTGCGCGTATCTATAATCTGGATGCAAAAGAAGCGGATGATAATGAAATATTCCAAGCTTTTATTCAGAACTATGATAAACTTGTCGCGGCATATGGAGTTGCTGGTATAAAAGAAGTTGCTCTTTTAATAGGTATATCCTTCTTATGTTCATCTAATCCTAGAATCGCTGAAATTACTAGAGCAAGAAACATCCTTTTAGAATATCAAAAGAAACGACAATATCAAAAACATATTCGATTACATGTTAATTCCAAGGGCAATATTAGCTACTATTATGTCAGTAAAGAGATTCAAGAGAAATTTCAATAAGATGAAGATATACACTACAAAGTAAAAATACAAACAGGAAGAATCATCTGTGTCTCATTTCTCCGTTGGATTTCTGGTCAGCGGAGATTCATTTGTCTGGACAAGACATGGGTTAGCCAAAATCAAAGAATTGATGAAAGACGACGAAGTACTTGGTTTGGATCAAGATATTCAAAGTGCCACATTTGAAAGCTTGAAAAAAGCGCCAAATCTACTTAGGCAGACAATAATTAAGCGAATTACAACTCAGTCAAATGAGATGCTTTTACCGTTGGATAGTCAAATATTCACGATTAATAAGAGAAAAAAAGTATCACAGATTGTGTCAGAAGACAGTATCGACATATTTTGGAATTCGAGGCTTTTTTGTGAGCTACGAGATCAGTATAAAGCAAATAAATCTCAAATCATTAAACTAAAAAATAACAGCCAGATTGAGATTAACGAGGATATGAGTTACTTACTAGGAACGCAAGCATTGATACCAAAGGATAAACGTAAGTCATATCGGATTTCTCTTGATATCGAAAACCCAGATAACTGTTTTAAAATATGTAAGATTCTTAAAAGAGGAATCGACGGCGCAGATCTCGAATGTAATGTTTTGTATAATCCTTCTAAAACACGTATAATCGTTATAGACAATACAGACGAACTCTGTTTGGTAGATATGATCTCTAAAATCTTTGATACGGATGGACCACAAGTTCAGATTCCTTTAAACGTACGCTACTCTTCAACCAAGAACCTTCAAAGATTCCTTGAAGGGCTTTTAGATTCTCGTGCTGCTATAAATAAAGAAGGAAAGATAAGGTTCTACACATTTGCGTATAACAACGAAATACGACGTTTCGTTTATTGTTGTCTAGCACTTTTTGGAATTCAACCTATTGAAACTTACATAAGGAAACCAACAGGGGGATTAAAAACTGTGATTACATATTTGGCACTACGTGAAGGTTTTCCATTAAGTCTTCGTTCACTAAGGACTTCATCTGAGACTATTTCCAATACAAGAAATCAAAATAAGGTTAGAGTATTTAGTAAAGTAAAAAACGTGTCCGGTCTTAAAGCAGACGAGTTCCTTGTTACATTGCCAAAAAGGCATTGGAACATGATCGTGGATTTATCACCAATTCATCATCAGATAACAAGGTGATTTATAACTAATAAAAACGTTAGTTATAACGAGTTGTAAGAGTATGAGAAAAAACTTCAATTTGCTTTCTCATATAACAGAAATCATTGAAAAAGAAGAAAAAGGAAAGATATCGATACTTAAACTGCTTTTAGAAAATAGGGACCTTTCTTCCGAACAATTATTTCAAGAGGTTCAAAAGTTCTATGTTAGAATGCCTATTCATTGGATAGAAAAATGCATTAATTTTCTGATGCAGAAAAAAATTATTTTACAAGTGAATGAAACTTATTATTTAAGTGATGTTACCCTTGTAGGAAAATTTTTCTACGAGAAGAAGTCGGAAATAAATAGAATTTTAGAACAACCTTGGGGCTCTGGAGATATTCAATACATTGATGACCAATATGTACATGTTCTGCGAATACTTTTCTTCATGGGAGGTAAAACTAAGCTTGATAATCTGTTATCTGAACTGAGATTTGAGGTTGAATCCGATATTGGACCCTTTTCTGAATACTCTCCGGCATATGCTAAATATATGCTTATTCCAAAAGAATTAAAAAATATGGCTGATTTCGGCCTTCTTATATCAAAAAAAGATGAAGTATCAATTCCCCACTTCGTGCTCAATTTTCTGTGGCAGAATAGAGAAGAGATGGTTCAAATTATTCATGTTAAAATAAGAGAATTACAAGAGAAAGTATCCAAAACTGAACAAGAACTGCATAACTCGCAACTATTATATGATTTCACTAGTTACTATACTGGGGTTTTAACTAAGTTAAAGAAGAAACATGGTATCTCAGAGACTGATGAAATTATTACACAATTGACCAATGCATTCAAACAATTTAAAAGTAGAACTTATGCAGATGCCGTACTCAGTGCAGGCCGAGTCGTTGAGTTGTTAACATACTGGATTTTTGTAAAACGAAAAGGGGAAGCATCAGCAAAAACCATAACGCGAATGGCAAATCAATTGTCCAAACTTTGGAAAAAAGAAGTGCCAGGTCAAATTACCACCGACTTGGAGTTAGTCCTTTCACTAATTTCTATATCAAAATGGCTACGAGATAAAAAAGGAGGACATCCAACACAATTAACAGGTTTTGGTCCATGTACAGTTGATGAAGCAAGACATGCACTGATTTCGGCTATAATGGCTGTCGAACGTTCCTTTGACTATAACCTCGTGTAAAAGAACTACCTAGCCAACGTGTTTTACGCAAATTTAATTCGATTAGAACCCCCAATGTTATTAATATAGCCCCCAAATATTAAGAACATAAATTCGATTAAAAATTGTGCTGAAAATGAAAAACCTAGGTCTTATCGATGTCTCTTTCAGAAATAACTGGAATAAACCCATTTATCGGTGGTATCGCTTTCATGCAGGTTGTTCTTCAGAATTTCCAGAAAAAATAATGGATTTATTTAAAATTAACGAAGACACTATAGTTTTTGATCCATTTTCTGGTTCGGGAACGATTCTTGTTTATGCAAAGGAAAGGGAATTCAACTCTATTGGTTTTGACATTAACCCTTTCTATGTTTTTATTTCTAAGGTGAAAACACACTGGAAATTCGATTTGGACGAATTAGCTAATCAAATTAATTCCTTGTTAGAGGAGTTAAAACCTCAAATTAAGGAATGTTCAAGTCAAATAGTTAAAAACATACCAAAACATATTTGGAGATATTTTGATTCGAATACTTTGAAGCTTTTATCGGTAGTTAAAGAAAAAATTATGGCTATCGAAAACGATAGGATTAGAGATTTTATACTATTAGCTCTGGCTTCGATCCTGATCGATGCATCAAAGGTACATCATGTTGGTGAAACGATCGTCTTTGATAAGAAACCTAAGAGCAGAATATCAGTTCATCAAATGCTTACAAAAAAGATTTCGGAAATGTATTCAGATTTAAAAAATATACAGCATATACAAAATCCAGGCAATGTAACCATA
>JAEOTI010000397.1 GCA_016839955.1 Candidatus Hodarchaeota archaeon
AAACACGAGCATGGGAACTTCAAAAGCATGGTATCACATCTGTTGATGACTTGGTAATTCTAGATGCGGCTAAAATACAAACAATATCGGATTCACTTGATGTTGGTCCTTCAGTAATTGAGAATTGGATAATTCAAGGTAAACATTTACTTTCTATTTGAAAACATCTTTTAGAAGAAGAAAAACAATAAATTTCTTGGGGAAAAATTATGGTTAGCAATTCTGATTTTCTAATTACAACTCTTTCTTTGATGTTTACTGTTATTATTGCTTATTTAATCACTGAAATTATGCCTAAAAAATCGTTCATTCCTAAAAATTGGACTGGACAAGCTCATTTTCACAAACTCTTGATAATCTTAATTATTATCGCTTTAGGGGATTTTTATTTTGTTAGTCTTTTTCCCGTTGTAAGTAGATTTGAAGAAGAGCAGTTAAGATATGCGACCCTCATAGTTTTCCTAATTCTAACTGTAATTTCAACCATGTTAATCCTTGAAATTCGTAGTATTGTCCTTGAAATTAAAACAACACAGATAAAACGGAATGAAGTTTTTTTAAAATTAAGTTTTAGTTTAATATTAACACAAAAAGTTATTATATTTATTTTTTACTTAGTAGCATTGATCGCTCTTGGTTTTGATGTTGCAACACTTCCCGGTGAACCTTTTATTTTTGATATTGATGAAGTTACTGAAACAGCTGAAATTCGTTCTTTTGAAAATTCAGATCGAATAATGTTGCTCTTTTTAACAGGGATCAAAGGTGCATTTTTAATTATTCATCATTTCTCATTATTCTTTATTTTTACGACATTATTTGTTATTTTTTATGAGTGGAATAGCAGAGTTAAGGAAACACCAATTAATTTCTTCATGATATTTTCATTTGGTTTCATTATACAAGGAATTGGTCAAGTAATACAAAGTATAGGGCTATTTTATGCACCATTCTTTTTAACATCAAGTGGGAAGGTTTCAAAGTATATTTCTGCGCCAGTAGCGGTAGGTAGTTTTATTGTTCTCCTTGGTTCTATTATTTATTTCTTTGCCTTTATGATGGCGTCATTAACGCTCTTAAGAAACATCTCTCACATGGTTTTGCCAGTGTGGCTTCAAAATATTTGTAAAATTGGAGTAGTTATAATTCCTATATTGTATACTACTCTGTACACGGTATTAGCTATTCTTAATATTGCTTGGCTCCTTGATATTGGAGATATAGAAAAACTATCTAAAGATCTAGAATGGTTAACACACATTGTTGACTTTCCAGCAATGATTCTATTACCCTTAAGTTGTGGGCTATTCTTCCTTGTAGCCTATATTCAAGGGAGAAGTAAAGAAAAAAGCCAAGAACTAGGGAGTTTCGTTTTATGGACATTCCTTTCCTTATTTTTAGTTTTTGGTGCAGGAAATAACACCATGTCGTCCTTATCTTATTTTGGAATGCTGCATGGGCCTCTAGCGCTTCTCGGAGCATTACTCTTAATGTATGGACTTAGTCGGGTAGCAGATCATGCGAGTCGACATCGTCGCGTCATTCGTCACATCCGTCAAAATCCAGAAGATTTTGCTTTTCTAGCGAAATTAGGAGAAGGTGAACGCAAAACTCAAATCTGGGCAAAAGTGGATTCACTTGTAAAGACAGGGGTAATCAAACCTATTGTACCTACAGAAACTCCTGATGAAACTAAAGCAGCTGCCGAAGTTAACTCCTACATGGCGGAAATAACAAAGACATTTGATCGACGAGCCCGAAGACGAAGAGTTCCAAGCACAAGTTGAACAAACAAAGTTCAGGTGCTAAGGCTCTTTCATTGCCCGCTGAAAGATAATAAAAGCCAACGCAGCAAGAGCAGCCATGGTAAGACCCATTATTCCTCCGATCAATAACCAACCACCAAAATCCGTGCCATCCCCATCACCTGTCCCCTCAGATTCAGTATCCATTACACCAAAGAGGGTGAGATGATCAGTCCAACCCCAAACAACCTGATTGATTTCATCAACGCCCGTTTTTTGGGCAGGTTCCCAAAGAAGAGAAGTAGCATTATAGAAATAGATTCTAACATCGGTTGGATCATAACTACCTAACTCTGCAAAGGAAACATTAATCCAAAGCCCATTTAACGCAGTTGGATCAGACAATGTAATGTTTAGGTATATACCTAGGGGTGTTAAATTCGGAGGAGTCTCTGGTCCTTCACTAACATGTTGTATAGTGACATTTACAGGTTTAGAAACATTTAATCCAATCAAAATGTTAATTGTGATACTTATTGTATTGTTTTCCCCTTCAACTTCTCGAATAATCTCAGTAATAACATCGGGATCGTTATCTACAGCAAAGACACTATCACTAGTATCTTGACCTACTGCGTCTTCATCAATAATTCTTATCCGGACTAAATACCAAATACTGTCACTATATTTAGTTGTATCCCAATTAAAGCTCACAGTGGCAGTACCTGATACTATAATGGTCAGCATCGTCCAAGTTGATCCAGCATCATTTGATATTTCAATTAAGTAAGTCCGTGCTTCAGAATTATCACTTATAGTCCAATTTATTATTGC